>DASVBS010000074.1 GCA_036375715.1 Longimicrobiaceae bacterium
CAACCTCGGCTCGATCAATCTCGGCGCCTTCGTGAAGGATGGGGAGATCGACTGGGAGCGGCTGCGCCGCGTCATCCACCTCTCGACCCACTTCCTCGAGAACGTGATCGACGCCAACCAGTACCCGCTGCCCGAGATCACCGACCTGGCCCAGCGGATTCGCCGCATCGGTCTCGGCGTCATGGGGCTGGCGGACGTGCTGATCAAGCTCGGCGTGCCCTACGACTCCGACGAGGGCGTCGAGCTCGGACGCCGGATCCAGCAGTTCGTGGACGACGAGGCCAAGACCGAGTCCGAGCGGCTCGCCGCCGTCCGCGGCACCTTCCCCGAGTGGGCGCAGAGCATCTGGGGCCCCGACGAGACCTGCGCCCGCACCCCCACCGGCGAGCGGGTCCGGCCGATGCGCCGGCTGCGCAACTGCAACGTCACCACGGTGGCCCCCACCGGCACCATCTCCATCATCGCCGGGTGCAGCTCCGGCATCGAGCCGTTGTTCGCGGTTGCCTTCATGCGCAACCAGGCCGGTGTGATGATGCCCGACGTGAACGAGGATTTCGTGCGCATCGCCAGGGAGCGCGGCTTCTACTCCGATGAGCTGATGCAGCGCATCGCCGAGGAGGGGCACATCCACTTCCCCGAAGTGCCGGATGACGTGCAGCGAGTCTTCGTGACCGCCCACGACATCACGCCCGAGTGGCACGTGCGCATGCAGGCGGCTTTCCAGGAGTTCGTGGACTCGGCGATCTCGAAGACCACGAACTTCCCGCACAGCGCCACGGAGGAGGACGTCCGCAAGATCTACGAGCTGGCGTACAAGCTCGGAGCCAAGGGCGTCACGGTCTATCGGGATGGCAGTCGCGAAAACCAGGTTCTCTCCACAGGGAAGACCAAGAGCCCGGTGCAGCAGGCGGATCAGAAGGCGAAGATCGAGGAGCTGGAGAAGCAGGTGGAGGCGCTGAAGGCAGAGCTGCGGCAAACGCAGGAGAAGCTGGCCGCGGCGGAAGCCGCGTCCCAGTCGGTGCGCCGGCAGAAGCGTCGTCGGCCGGCAGTGCTGCGAGGCACCACTCGCAGGATGGCGTCCCCGATCGGCGACGTGTATGTCACCATCAACGAGGACGAGGACAAGGTGCCCTTCGAGGTCTTCGCCACCCTCGGCAAGGCGGGCTCCGTGGCCATGGCGGACACCGAGGCGATCGGGCGGCTGATCTCGCTGGCGCTGCGCTTCGGCATCCCCATCTCCGAGATCCACACCCAGCTTCGGGGGATCTCCTCGGACAAGGCGATCGGCTTCGGTGAGAACAAGGTGCTCTCCGTGCCCGACGCGATCGCCCAGGCCATCGCCCTGCGCGAGGCGGAGAAGGCGGGCATCCAGCAGGAGCTGATACCGACGGGCGATCTGGAGGGGACGTCGAAGCCGGCGCAGCCCACGCTCGACCTGGGGCTGACCTACGACCCGGGCGAGACCTTTATCGGCACCTGCCCCGACTGCTCGAGCCAGCTCGAGTTCGCCGAGGGGTGCATGAAGTGCCACGTCTGCGGCTACAGCGAATGCGGATGAGCCGCTGATGTTCCCATCCGAAAAGTCACAGGCTCGACGGCGGGTCATGCCGTGGCACGCAGAGCGCGAGCAATATTGACCCGTCTACGCCCGAACGATACGCATGACCCGGTCGCCATACGGCGGCCGGGTTACTAATTTTGTGCAGTGCGGGGACATGATCCGCCGCGGCGGTCTTCCTCGATGTCAGGTCCGACAGGGCTCCCGGATGATTAAAGTCATACGATGATCCGACCCTCGATCCTCACCCCCCGCCGCTGACCACCCCAGCCGGGATTCGAAAGATGATCCGACCCGAGCACACCTCCCGACGGACCTTCGTGAAGACGCTGGCCAGTGGGGCCGTTGGCGCCGGCCTCACGGCCACCTTGCCGGCTGCCTCCGCAGCGAGCCCCCTCCGTCGCATGCCGCCGACCGAGCGTGTCGGCGTGGCGATCGTGGGCGCGGGAGGACGCGGCACCCCGCTCGCCGAGGGCTTTGCCCGCCTCGACGTCGCGGAGGTGGTCTTCGTCTGCGATCCCGACGCGCAGCGCGCCGCGGAGGTTGTGGGCAAGGTCTCGGCCCTCGGGCAGAGGCCACGGGCCGTCGCCGATTTCCGCCGCGCCCTCGAGAGCGCCGACGTGGACGCGGTGGTCATCGCCACGCCTGACCACTGGCACACCCCCGCCGCCATGCTGGCCATGCAGGCCGGCAAACACGTCTACGTAGAGAAGCCGGCGAGCCACAACGCGCGCGAGGGCGAGCTGATCGTCGAAGCCTCCCGCCGCTACTCGCGCGTAGTCCAGATGGGCAACCAGCGCCGCTCTTGGCCGAAGGTCGCCGAGGGGATCGAGCGCGTACGCCGCGGCGACATCGGTCCCGTCCACTACGCCCGCGGCTGGTACGCCAACGCCCGTGACTCGATCGGCGTCGGCAAACGCGGTCCCGCCCCCTCCCATCTCGACTATGAGCTCTGGCAGGGGCCCGCCCCTCGCGAGCCTTTCCGCGACAACATCCTGCACTACAATTGGCACTGGTTCTGGAACTGGGGCACCGGTGAGGTGGGCAACAACGGCGTGCACGCCCTGGACCTCTGTCGCTGGGGTCTCGACGTCGACCGCCCTATCCGGGTCACCTCCACCGCCGGGCGCTATTACTGGGACGACGACCAGGAGACGCCGGACACCCAGGTCCTCACCTTCGAATTCCCCGACGAGCGCACCATCGCCTGGGAGGGGATGAGCTGCAACCGCCGCGGCATCGAGGGCTCCGGGTTCGGCGCCTCCTTCCACGGGCGCGACGGGGCCCTGGTCATCGAGGGCTTCGGCTACGCCCTCTACGACCGCGCCGGGAAGCTGGTCGAGAAGGTAACCGGCGGGGAGGCCGGGGAGATCGGGGTTACGGGGCCGGGCTTCGCCGCGGATCGCGCCCACCTGGAGAACTTCCTTGCCGCCATCCGCAGCGGCGAGCGCCTCCGCGCGCCGATCGACGATGGGCAGAGGAGCACCCTCCTCTGTCACCTCGGCAACATCGCCCATCGCACCGGCCGCACCCTGCGGGTGGACCCCGCGAGCGGGCACATCCTCGACGACGCGGAGGCCATGCAGCTCTGGAGCCGGACGTACGCGCCCGGGTGGGAGCCCTCACTCTGAAAGGCGAGCCACTCTCATCTCGGATTGCACCAGCGGGATGTCGTTCAGCGCCTCGGCCGCCTTCCGCGTCAGTCGCCCACCGCCGCCCTCCACGCGGCGGCGCCACCCACCACCGGCAACTCCAGCCAGGTACCGTCGAGCGCGAGGGTCAGCCGCGTTCCCGGCGAGGGCCAGAGGGTGAAGTCACGGTCGCTGGAGAAGACCATCAGCCCGATCCTCCTTCCCGCGGGGATTACCTGGTCGTCCGGCTGCAGGTCGAAGGAGACCTGGTAGAAGCGGCCTGGGATGAGCGGCTCACTCTCCGTGAGCGAGCGGTAATTCTGCGGATCGGCCCAGCCCCGGGTGATGATGTTCCCCGGGTCTCCCGCCTCCTCATCCCACGGCAGCATCACCAGCCACACCGAGAGGTTGGCCGCCGGCCGGTCGGCGGACACGATCAGGTTCACCCGCGGCCTACCCGACAGGTGGACGTCCTGGTGCAGCGGCGCCGTGGCGTACAGCAACCGGTGCTCCGAGGAGGGCAACTGCGCCAGCTCGGCTCCGCTGAAGGACACATCGTCGGTGAGACGCTCCGAGCCCTGCGCCTCGACGGGTCGCGCAGCCAGGGAGAGCGCTCCGATCTCTCCTCCACCCGCGAGCGGCCGGACTCGAACGGGCGACGCATCGGGATGTGGGTAATCCGGATACGGCGTAGGCTTCAGCCGGTCCTCTCCCTCGCGCACGATCCAGGCGTGCGGCGGATCCTCGATCCCGTTGTCCACTCCGTAGAGGTAGCGGGTGAACCAGCGGTTCATCAGCTCCAGCGGTGGCTCCCCCCCGTGGCCTCCCTGGTGGAAGTAGATCTCCGCGGGCACGCCGCGCGCTTTGAGAGCCTCGTACACGCGCACGCTGTGCTCGGGCATCACGTTCCAGTCGTTGAACGCATGGGCGAGGAAGGTCGCTGCCTTTACGCGGTCGATCGAGCGCAGGTAGTCCCGGCTCATCCAGAAATCGTTCAGGTCGCCGCTGATGCGGTCGCGCCCTTTCGCGTACTCGCCGTCGCGGATGCGAGCGTTGCAGTACGCCCGCCGCTCCGGTCTGCCGCTGTTGATGAAGTCGTAGAGGAAGTCGATGTCCTCTCCCAGCCAGCCCCCCGGGTGCCGGATGAGGCCGTTGGAGCGATAGTAGTGGTAGTACGACGTGTTCGGAGCGACCGGAATGATGGCCTCCAGCCCCTCGACGCCGGTCGTCGCGGCGGCGATGGGGAGCGTCCCGTTGTACGAGGTCCCGATCATCCCCACCTTCCCGGTCGACCAGTAGGCGGTGACCTCCTCGTTCCCGTCAATGGTCGTGTAGCCCTTCGCCCGGCCATTCAGCCAGTCGATCACTGCTTTCGGGGCGAGCGATTCGTTCTCGCCCCCCACGGTCGGGCAGCCCTGCGACAGCCCCGTTCCGGGCGATTCGGAGTGGACCACGGCGAAGCCGCGCGGCACCCACGTCTCCACGTGCGAGTCGGAGATGGTCGTCCGATGGGGCTCGAAGGGGATCTCGGGCTGGTTCTGGCGCGGGGGAGGTGGCGAGCCGAGCTCCTGCCGCACGTCCCAGAGGTACTGACGCTGGCCGGCGACTCCTGCGTAGTAGGGACTTGATTCGTAGATGACTGGCACCTTCAGCCCCTCTGTCTCGGTCTGGCCGGGGCGGAACACGTCCACGTGCAGCCGGTCCGGCTTGCCGTCGCCGTCGGAGTCGAATTCCGCCTCGACCCAGAGGTGATGGTGGATCCAGGTGGAGGGGTCCGCAAAGGCGGGCACGATCTGGGCTTGTCCGTCACGGATGATCGGCCCGGCGGGTTCCTGCTGCGCAACGAGGCCGGAGGCAACCGCGCCGTGCAGGGCGGTCAGCAGGCCGATCGTCCGCGCAGCGGAGCTGGAATGCAGCGATCTCACGTTGGTCATTCGGTCGGGGAGTGGTGCGGAATGTCGCCGGGAAGATATCGTGGTGCTGCCTCTGTGTCATTCCGTCAGGAAACCTCCAGAGCGTTCTATCGATGATCCGGGAAGTCTTGACCGACGGAGAGATCGCCCGCTGTTACCCGGTGATGCGCCAGCTCCGGCCTCACCTGGTAGAGGAACGGTTCGTGGAGACCGTTCGCCGGCAGATCTCCGGCGGATACCGCCTCGCCTGCCTCGAAAGCGAAGGCAAGGTGCGCTCGGTGGCAGGGTTCCGCATTCTCGAGAATCTGGCGAGCGGGCGCGTGCTGTACGTCGATGACCTCGTCTCCGACGAAGGCGCTCGCTCGCGCGGCCACGGTGCACGGCTGCTCCGCTGGCTGATCGGCCTGGCCAGAGAGGAGGGCTGTCAGACGCTCGAACTCGACTCCGGCGTCCATCGGGCCGATGCGCACCGGTTCTACTTCACCAACCGACTGACGATCAACTCCTTCCATTTCAGGATGGACCTGTGAGCCTCCCGCCAACCCGCCACGCAACTCCCCTGATCCGGCAGGCGACTCTGGAGGATGCGGCGGCGACTGCCGCCCTTCTCCACGACGCCGAGGCGTGGCTTCGCTCCCTCGGAATACCGATGTGGCGCCCGGATGAGCTGGACACTGAGCGGCTGCGGAGCGACGTCGCGGCGGGCCTCCACTATGTGGCGGAGATCCAGGGGGAGGTCGTGGGGACGCTTCGCTTCCAGCTCGAGGATCCCGAGTTCTGGCCGGACCGTCCGTCGGGTGAGGCGGCCTACGTGCACCGGCTGGCAGTCGGGCGGGACTACGCGGGGCGGGGGATCGGCGCCGCGCTGCTCGATTGGGCCGCGCGACAGGCGGCCAAGCTCGGCTACGAGTGGTTGCGCCTCGATTGCGAGAGAGATCGACCGCGGCTACGGGCCTTCTACGAGCGGAACCGCTTCGAGCATCACAGCGACCGCGACGTTGGCCCCTTCCGCGTGGCACGTTATCAGCGATGGTGCGGTGGCGCCTGAAACCGGGCGTTCGGTGGACGCGTACCCAGTGCGGTTCACCGCCTTCCCCCTTGCAGCGAGAAACTGCCATGGCCATCCCGCTCAGCGGAGTCCTCCGCCCCGTCGTGTTTTCGGTGGTGCTCGTCGCCGGACCCGCCTTGCTCGAGGCGCAGTCGACGCCCACCGCGCCCTCCGCCGAAGCGGACACCGCCGTTGCCCTGACGGCAGAGGAGCGGGCCCGATACGTCGGTACGTACGAAGTGGAGACCTCCGACGGGCTGATGGCCATCCACGTCTATGAAGAGGGCGATGGGTTGATGGCGCGACCGGAGCACGAAGAGGAACCCTCTCCGCTGATCCCCTTAGGAGAGCATCGCTTCCGGCCGGTGCTCGCCGATCAGGCGGTGATCACCTTCGCGGTCGAAAACGACCGTGCCACCAGCTTCACCATCGTCTTCCCCGACGAGCGCGGTACGATGGTCGCCCAACGGCGGCCGTAACCAGCGTTGACTGGTACGCCTCCACTCTCGGTTCGCGACAATTTTGCGCCGCTCCCCGTTGACCGGCCCGGTTTCGCTACGTAGCTTGACCGGGCCGCTCCTCGGAAAGCGGCGCTAAATCCAGCGGTACCTCCCGACTCCCGCTACAGCCCCGTACCACCCGCGAGCCGCGACGCCCGCGGCGATGCTTTACACCTGTAGCCGTCTCCGGCGGTCATCACAGGTTGAACCCCGAGCAGATGCCAACCATTCGACCGGCCCGCCAGGACGACTTGGAGGCGATCGCATCCCTCCACGTCTCGTCCTGGCAAAGCGCGTATCGCGGGATCCTTCCCGACGTCGTCCTCGACAGCCTGAACGCTGCCGACCGCCTTCGTGACTGGATGCGCTGGCTGGCAGTACCGGAGGCCAACACGTACGCCGCCTTGAAAGGAAGAAAGCTGGTGGGTTTCGCCCGCGTCCTCCCGGCCGATCTCGAGTACGATCCACCGCCATTGAGTGCCGAGATATCGCACCTGTACGTGGCCCCCGATTCTCAGAGCATGGGGGTGGGTCGAGCCCTGCTGGCGCGCTCCTTCGAGGACATTGCGGCGCGCGGATTGGAACGGGCCGTGCTATGGGTGCTCGAGAAGAACTACCGTGCGCGGGCCTTCTACGAGCGTGCGGGCTTCCGTCTGGACGGCGCACGGCGGACGGATCCGGAGCGGCTCGGGCACGAGACGCCCGAGGTTCGGTACCAGATGAGCCTCGCCGACGCGGGGCGACGACGCTGAAGCCACTGTCCGGCGATCGTGGCTCCGGTGGACCGAGTGTTGCGCTTCGCGCTCCCTGATCTTTTCCATGCCCTCAGCACGTTCGAAGTTTCCGGAACAGGGCGCTGATGTTCGTTCGAGGCCGAGGTTTCCTGGCCGCCGTCCGCGCTGGGCGGGGGCCGTTGCTGCGTACTGCTCTGCCACTGATGGTGCTGGCCGGAGCGGTGACTGCGCTTGCGCAGTCCCCACGCTGGGGGCGGGGGGCCTGGCAGCCACGTGCCGTACATGAGGGGCTTCCCGAGGAGCGCGGGGGCTTCATGTTCTGCCGACTCCTCTACACCAGCGTGCGCAGGGAGCCGGGCGGGCAGGGGTGGAGCACGGACTATCCCGTCTCTGACGGGAACTTTATGACCCGGCTTTCCCAGTTCACGGAGACGCCGATCTCGCGCTGGTCTCCGGAGGAACCGGGATACGTCGTCGTCCGAGCCACCGATCCGAACCTCTTCCAGTGCCCCCTTCTGTTCGCTTCCGACGTGGGGACCATGGGGTTGGAGGATGCCGAGGTCGAGCGACTGCGCGAGTACCTGCTGAAGGGCGGTTTCTTCTGGGTGGACGATTTCTGGGGGGATCGCGCCTGGCGGCACTGGGTGGATCAGATCGCCCGCGTGCTGCCCGGGTACGCGATCGAGGAGGTGCCGCTCGACCACCGGATCCTCTCGACCTTCTACCAGGTGGATCACATCCCCCAGATCCCCTCCATTCAGTTCTGGCGGGGGAGCGGTGGAGCGACCTCGGAGCGGGGAGACGAGAGCGCCGAGCCCCACCTTCGGGCCATCTTTGACGAGAGCGGGCGCATCCTCGTACTGATGAGCCACAACACCGATATCGCTGACGGGTGGGAGCGGGAAGGCGAAGACCTGCGCTTCCTCGACGCCTTCTCTCCCGACGCCTATGCCCTGGGGATCAACATCGCGCTCTGGGCGATGACGCACTGAGGGGCGATCTTCGTTTCCTCACGCGCGTGCCGACACGACCTTTTCCGAAGCCCCGGGGTAACAACCAACTCTGAACGAATCGGCGGGCCACGCCGCGGGCCCGCCGCTTCTTTTATAAGTCGCCACGGATGCGGCGTATCCGGCCACCGCAAGCGGGGGCTCCCGTGGGATACCAGACAGCACATGGCTTTCGATACTTTCAAGCTCCACCCGAGCCTTCTCGCTGGCGTCCGTGATCTCGGCTTTACCTCCCCCACCCCGATCCAGGCACAGTCGATTGCTCCCGCGCTCGAAGGGCGCGACCTGCTCGCCTGCGCCATGACCGGCAGCGGCAAGACGGCTGCCTTCCTCCTACCCACACTGCACCGTCTGCTACAGCGTCCTGGCAGCGCGACGCGGGCCCTCGTCCTATCGCCGACCCGGGAGCTGGCTGCTCAGATCCACGAGCACTTCCAAGCTCTCGCGGCCCATACCGAGCTCACCGGTGCGGCGATCTTTGGCGGTGTCTCGATGGGCCCCCAGGAGCGTGCCTTCCGCGAGAAGGTCGACCTCCTCGTGGCCACGCCGGGGCGGCTGCTGGATCATCTGAGGAACGAATACGCGAGCCTCGCCGACATTGAGATCCTCGTCCTCGACGAGGCCGACCGAATGCTGGATATGGGTTTCCTGCCGGACATCCGACGCATCCTTCGGCACCTCCCGGCGCGGCGGCAGACCCTCTTCTTCAGCGCCACCATGCCCGCGCCGATCGTCAAGCTCTCGGCCGAGATGCTGCGCGATCCGATCGCGATCAACCTCGAGCGGAAGTCGGCGCCGGCGCGGGGGATCACCCAGGCGGTCTATCCCGTGCCTGAGGACCTGAAGCCCCGGCTCTTTGTGGAGCTTCTCAAGCGCGGCGAAGTCGGCAACGCCATCGTCTTCTGTCGCACCAAGCATCGGTCCAACCGCCTCGCCGAGGTGCTCGAGCAGGCGGGAATCCCCGCCGCCCGCATCCACGGCAACCGCAGCCAGGCTGCTCGCACGGAGGCGCTCGCCGGCTTCAAGAGCGGCAGGTACCGGGTGCTCGTGGCGACCGATATCGTGGCGCGTGGAATCGACGTCGAGGCCCTGGAACACGTCGTCAACTTCGACGTTCCGGCGCAGCCGGAGGATTACATCCATCGGGTCGGGCGCACCGCCCGGGCGGAAGCGACCGGCGACGCCTACACGCTCGTCTCGCCGTCGGAGGAGAAGGAGTTGCAGGCGATCGAGCGGGCGGTGGGCAAGCGCCTCCCGCGGGTGAGACTGGATGGGTTCGACTATTCTGCCCGGCCCACCGAACGCTTCGAGGTGCCACTGGCGGAGCGCATCGCCGAGATTCGGCGGCGCAGGGCGGAGGAGCGGGCGCGTGCTCGTGAGAAGGCGGAGCGGAAGGCGCAGCGCGAGACCGAGGGCGCGGCGCGCCGCTCACCGGGTGGCGGCCGCGATCGGCGTGGTGTCCCGGCCCGCACGGAGGGCCGCCGCGAGCGCGAACCCGCCATGGCTGGAGGACCGCCGAGATCCCGCCGGCGCCGGCGGCGCCGCGGAGGGGGAGGTGGCAGAGGGGGACGTTCGGAGAGCTGACCGGGGAAGCTACGCTCGACCGGTGTCTCGACCGGCCGCGCCGAGTAACCCCCAGTGGCACCTTCGGCAGCAGCATGAGCGGTACGTTCGGATCGGATTTCAAATCATCGAACGCAAATGGGCACCGAGCGGTGCGCATCGCTGAGGCAGACCGGCCCAGATCCGAGGCGGTTCGATTCCGGAATGTCCGGCCTGACGCGCTCTTGGCCGGTCGGCCCAGACGGTGGCTTGGTACTGCGCCGGAAGCTGGCGCCCTACTGCGCCGCCCCGGCCGGAGAATTCGGCGCGTCAACCGGGGGTGTCGCCTCGGGGTTGGGGCCCACCTCCGAGGCCGGCTCTACTAGCCGGGCTCCCGCGTCGTCACCTCCGACGAGCCGCATCAACGCCCATATCAGGAGCGCCACCACGAGCAGTCCGAGGATCCAGGGCCAGACGCTGTGACCCTTCCTCTGTACGTTGATGTCTGCCATTTGCTCCTCCGGGGGTGTACGTCCGTGGGTCGGCCTCGGGCGGCCGCTTGCCGAGTCCCCTCGTGCCGCGTGAGCTGACCGCGGAATTCGCGTTCGCTAACGCAAGTCGAGTACCGGTATCTTCTTAGGCGCTTCTATCCTGGCCCGGGCCGCCTGCTGGAGCACCTTCTGCAATCCTGAGGCGACCCAACTGATCGAGGCGGGGTAACAGCGGGAAGGCAGCCGCACGGTGTAAAAACCGTGCGGTAGAAATCGACCTCACCACCCCAACCCGGATATGTGCATCCTTTGCGACCACGGTTCTCTGGAGCTGCTCACTACCTCGCTGGAGAGCCTCTCTCCGGGTCGGCTTTCCGAGGCTGTACGCGCCGCGCGCGAAGCGGCAGGACCGGGGGTGATGGATCACGCCGAGGCGGTGCTCCGCGGCGACGCGGAGCCCACGGCGGAGGCGAGCCTCTACGACGAGATCGTGGCCCGGGCGCTGGAGTCGGGAGTCCTGTCCAGCGCAGCAGCGAGCGACTGGGGAGCGCGCATCGAAGCGGGGGAAGCCCTGCGTGACCCGCGCGTGCAGGCGTACCTCTCTTCCTGCGCGGAAATTCTGGACGAGTACTTGGTGCTCCTGCAGGAGCGCCGACAGGTGGTGGAGCGATTCGTCGAGGCCCCCGAGGGCAGAGTGAGTTTCCTCGGGCTTGGACCCGACGGTGAGCTCTGGTTCGATTTCGACGGCGAGTCGTACGTGGCGCTTTCAGCGGAGGAGGCCAAGGAGATTGTCCAGCGGGAGCTGGGAGCCACCCTACACACGCTGGATGCTTCCGTGCTGATGCGCTACAGCAGCCTGCCGGAGTCGGCCGGCGACGTGGTCGCGGGGATTCTCGCAAAACCCACGGATGTCGCCAACGGGATCCTCGGTGGGATCATCGACCTCCCCCTGCTCGCGGAGGACCGCATCCGAGCGGTCGGCTACGCACCCTTCTTCCGTGGCGACCCTCCGCGGCCGGCCGAGGACCTGCGCTTCGGGGAGTGGATCATCGTGCGCATTCCCTCACAGGTGTAGTGCTCTGACCGGTCGCGTCTGGCGGCCGAGGGTACTCCCGCCCAGCCGAGGCCTCCGCCGGCGCAGACGCGGTACAGTAGGCCGGACGCTACCGAAATGGGGAAGGGGCTCAATGCCCCTTCTTCCGTTTCTTTTTCTTTTTCCCCTCCTTCCTGTCCTTTGTGCGGTTTTTCTGGGGCTCCCCAGCGCCTTCGGCGGGTTCCATCTGGAAGGTGCGCTTCACCCCGATGATGAACAGAAAGAGGCTCGCGGCGCCCAGCGCCAGTTTCAGCTTCGAAATCCCGGGCTCCCCGGGCTTCTTCCTCACGTCGTCTTTGCTCATCCGTAAGAATCCGGTGCAGGTGTAACCGGCTGCCGGAGGAGAAATGGGAGCTCGCTGTGCCCGGTTGTTAGCGACCGGGGAGCGAGAGTGCCTCCGCCACGTCCTCCTCCGGATCGAGAAGTATGCGCTCCACGTCCGGGTGACGAAACACCCGGAGGCCATGACGTTCCCAGATCTCGTCGGGCACCCATCCGAGCGCCTCGCACCAGTCCAGCCAATCGTCGCTCTCGCCTCCGAGGGCCGCCTCGCCCTCTGGCGAGAGCATGAATTCGCGGACCGCGCTCTTCAGCGCCTCCTCGGCATCTGCCACTTCGGCTGACGCGCGGAACAGCCAGGCACATCCCGGGTCGGCGCGGTCTTCCTCCGTTGCCAGCGAGATCTCGAACGGCGGCCTGCGAGATCGCGGCTGGCCCGGGAGGGTGACGATGACGTATCTGGCCATGAGCCTCCTCCGGTCGCGGGGTGGTGCGCTCCCCGTGCGTGTGGCTCCCCTACACTGTAAGATCGGGAGTGATGTACCATCGGGCGCGTGCAGGGGCCGTTCCAACGCTATCCGACCCGGGGTACGACCCGAGGGTGTTCACCCGTACCGCAACGTTCGTGGCTGAGCGACAACTCTTTTCCAGCGGTGCACCGTGGGAGCCGAAGGTGGGGTACTCCCGGGCCGTCCGCGTGGGAAACCAGGTCCACGTTTCCGGGTGCACCGCCATTGACGAGGCAGGGAACGTCGTGGGCGTAAACGACCCTTACCAGCAGACCCGCCAGACCCTAGGCAACATCGAGCGCGCGCTGCACGCTCTCGGCGCCACCTTCGAGGACGTGGTCCGCACCCGCATCTACGTGACCGACATCACTCATTGGGAGGAGGTTGGTCGGGCCCACGGCGAAGTGTTTGGGGCGATCCGGCCCGCCACCAGCATGGTGCAGGTGGCGGGGCTGATCGATTCCCGCATGATGGTGGAGATAGAAGCCGATGCCGTGGTGGGATCGGGAACCGGGCAGACATCACCCTCTGCGAGCACCGAAGCATGAACGCAATCCCTTCCGAATACCTCGACGACGCCATCCGCAGCTACGAGAAGTATCGGGACCTCGGCGCGAGAGCGATGGCACAGCTGGACGATGCACAGCTCTTCCACGTCCTCGATCCGGAATCCAACTCCATCGCCGTGATCGTGAAGCACCTTCGCGGCAACATGCTCTCGCGTTGGACAGACTTTCTCACCAGCGACGGAGAGAAGCCGGACCGCGACCGGGATTCAGAGTTCGAGATGGCGGAGGGAACGACGCGTGAGGAGGTGGAACGCTGGTGGGACGAAGGCTGGAGCACAGTGATCAGCGCGCTTCAGTCGCTCCGCCCCACCGATCTGGACCGTGTGGTGACGATTCGCGGCGAGCCCCACTCGGTGCTGCAGGCCATCCAGCGGAACCTGCTGCACGCGGCCTATCACGTCGGTCAGATCGTGCTTCTCGCCAAGCACCTGCGCGGCGAGGCGTGGCAGTCACTCAGCATTCCACGCCGCCGGTAGTATGGCGTGCAACGGCCTCAATCCGGGGTCAGCATCATCGTGAGCTGCCGCGCGTTGATGTCGCCGCTGCGGCTCTCGACGCTGGCCAGGTCGTCCAGCTCCACGGTGATGCGGTCGAGAAGGTCGAAGCCCTGCTCCGGACGGCGCAGCTCCCGGCCGCGATAGCGCACCGTTACCTTCACCTTCTGCCCCTTCTCGAGGAAGCGGCGGGCGTGCCGGAGCTTCACGTCGAGGTCGTGGACGTCAGTGCCGGGGCGGAGCTTGAGCTCCTTCACCTCCACCGTGTGCTGGCGCTTGCGTGCCTCACGCGCCGCCTTCTGCTGCTGGTACTGGTGCTTGCCCCAGTCCATGATACGGCAGACCGGGGGGCGAGCGGTGGGGGCGACTTCGACGAGGTCCAACCCGTGCTCGCGGGCACGCTCTCGGGCGGCTTCGATGGGAAGGATTCCGAGCTGTTCGCCGTCGGGGCCGATTACTCGGACAGGGGAGAAGCGGATCTGGTCGTTGATTCGGTTCGTATGCGCGATGATGTCCTCTCTAGGTTGATGTTGATGCTGTGCACGTCTCGTCCCCTTGCATACACCGGACCGCGCCCCGGGCTCCTGCGTTCGTCTGGCCTGCCGGTTTGGGCATGAGCCGGGCGAATGAAGCCGGGCCGGACCGGCTCGCGCCTGGATACGGTGCCGGCCCGTTCGTGGACGCGGTGCTCGCACAGCTCGCGCGCGGCATCGGCGATGCGGGTTTGGGCGCGCAGGAGCGGCTCGACGAGCTGGCCGATCGGCTGACCAGCATCCTGCTCGCAGCCGAGCAGAACGACGCGGAATCGGCGGTGCAGCTGCTGATCGAGGACGTAACGCTCCTCTCCACGATCTTCCAGAACATCGATCTGCTGTATGCCCAAAATTATCCCTTTGCCGACGCCCTGAGCATGATGACCCTCGACGCGGTGCATCGCGCCGTCGAAGCAGAGGAAGGGAAGGAGGATTGACCGCGTGCCACGCCTGACTCGCGTGTTGGAAACCAGCCTGTACGCAATGGATCTGGAGCGTACGGCCCGCTTCTACGAAGAAGTCCTCGGCCTGGAGCCGCTGAGCAGCGTGCCTGGCCGGCACGCCTTCTTCCGGCTGCCGGGGGCGATGTTCCTTCTCTTTCAGCCCGAGAGCACGGCGGCATCGACGGACGTCCCCCCTCACGGCGCCAGCGGACCCGGGCACGTGGCCTTTGCGGTTGAACCGGAAGAGATGGACGGCTGGCGGGAGCGCCTGCGCTCCTTCGGGATTCCAGTGGAGAGGGAGGTGACCTGGCCGCGCGGAGGTCTCTCGCTCTACTTCCGCGACCCCGCCGGCAACTGCGTGGAGCTCGCCACCCCGGACATCTGGCCGCTCAGCTCGGAGTGACTCGCCCCCGAGCCGCACTGATTCGTTCCGCGTCGCTGAGGAACCGCTGCGACCAGCGGTGAATGTCGTGCGTGAGCACGCGATCGCGCATGGTGAGCATGCGGGCGACCCGCTCACCGGGCGCCAGGTCGAAAGCCTGCTCGAGCGCCCGGTCCATGTCGTCTGGACTGTACGGGTTGGTGAGGATCGCGCCTGGCAGCTCGGCGGCGGCACCCGCGAACTCCGACAGGATCACCACCCCATCACCCCCGAGCGAGCAGGCAATGTACTCCTTCACCACCAGGTTCAGGCCGTCGCGCAGAGGGGTCACCCAGGCGACATCCGCCGCCGTGTAGAAGGCGATCAGCTCCTCCCGGTCGAAAGCGCCGTAGAAGTGGATGACCGGCTGCCAGTCCATAGTCCCGAAACGCCCGTTGATCCTTCCCACCGCCTCCTCAGTGAGCCGGCGCATCGCCTGGAATTCTTCCATACCCGTGCGGGTCGGCACCGCGATCTGCACGAAAGAGACGTCCCCGTGGCGCTCCGGATGGCGCTGCAGGAAGCGCTCGAAGCACTCCAGTCTCTCCAGCACCCCCTTGACGTAATCCAGTCGCTCGGCGCTGAGGATGAGCGTGCTGGCTCCCGTGCGCTCCCGGATCTCGTCGCGGCGTTGGCGAGTGCCGGGTGCCTGTGCCAGCCTGGTGAAGTACTCGACATCCACTCCAACCGGGTAGACGCCAATCCCGACGTCGTGGTCGCCGTAGCGAAGATTGAGGGGATATCGCGGAACCGCCACCGCCGGCCCGTGCGGGATCAGGTCGGTACGCGCTACCGCGGTGGGCGTGGCCTCCATGAAGCGCTCCGCCGTATCGGCGAAGTTGCGTGCGTAGGAGGGGATATGGAAGCCGATCAGGTCCAGGTGCAGGAGGCCGTCGAGCAACTCTTCCCGCCAGGGTATCACCCCGAAGATGTCAGGCGGCGGAAAGGTCGTGTGCAGGAAGAGGGCGATGGTCACGTCGGGGCGCTTCTGCTTGATCAGCTTCGGCGCCAGCATCAGGTGGAAATCGTTGACCCACACCAGCGCCCCGGGTGCCGCTTCCGCGCAGGTGGCCTCGGCGAAGGCTTCGTTCACCTCGCGGTAGGTTTCCCAGGCACTCTGGGTGAAGCGCGCCTTGTCGAGGAGCGAGAAGAGCACCGGCCATAGGGCCGTCGAGGTGAAGTCGTAGTAGAAGCGCTCGGCTTTCTCCGGCGAGAGCGGCAGGCGCTGCACCGTGTAGGATTGAGGATGGTCCTCCGCGGGGACCTGCACCCGCTCCGGCCAAGTCTGTCCCGCAGCTCTCTCCTTCCAGGCGATCCAGGTGCCGCGTCGGGCGCGCATGACCGAGTCGAGGGTAGTGAAAACGCCGTTGGTTTTGCGGCGCAGCTCCGTGCCGTTGTCCGTCTCGACCTCTTCGTAAGGCTCCCGGTGCGACAGAACGATGAAGTCACTGGACATCGATGCTCCCGGGCTAAAGCCAACCGAAATGACGAAGGCCTTCCAGGATACCCGCGGCACCCTCCCCGCTCGCCAGGTAGAGGTGCTCGCGGCCGCTGACACGCTCGCGAAGGGCCTCCTCACAATTCCCCACCACCACACCGCACAACCCGGTCTCGAACAAAGCAAGGTCGTTCAGTGTGTCACCGGCAACCACTACGTCGGCGTCAACCCGCTCCAACCAATCGAGCGCGCGACGGAGCGTGGTCCCCTTGTTCACGCCGGGAGGAAGCACGTCCAGGTAGATCCCAGCCGACGCGACCAGATCGACATTCAGATCACCCAGCGCTCTGGCGGCCCGGTCGATCGCTTCGTCCATGCTTCCGTGGCAGATCCAGTAGGAGACGCGGCGTGCAGCTCGAACCTCCTGTTCCTCCAGCCCGGAAACTTCGGCCAGCCGCTGGCGAATCGCCTCGCCTCCGGGCCAGAGGGCATCCAGCTGCGACTCGATCTCGGTCAGCGGCTCCAGATGCGGTCCCTTTCGTACACTGGTGCCGACGTCGGCGATGAGAATGTCGGGGGTCGGTAGGGGAGCTTCCGCCATGATCTCACGGGTGGCTTCGACGCTGCGACCCGTCACGTAGATCAGCGTCGCGCCAGGCAGCCCTCTCAGGGTTTGCTGCAGCAGCTCCCGATCGGCAGGAGTGCCACCCGCGAATGTCCCGTCGAGGTCGGTGGCGAGGATGAGGGATTCTCGTTCGGCTCTAAGGTCACTCCGGTCTGACGTCATGCCATTCTGGTCTGTAGTCCGATCATGTCCAGTCCGCCGAACCTAGGCCTCCCCGCCGGGGGATGCAAACGGTTCCCACCATCCGGAGTCGACGCCATCATGGTCTTGCCGGGCAACCCGGTTCGCACGTCGCGCTTGCCGGCGCCCCAACCGAGGATGACGGCGCAGTCGATGAGCCCTTGCCGAAGATGGCGGGGTGGCGCAGGGTGACTCCACGCCGCGGCCCCTCCTGGTAGTTCGGGCCGCAGCTGCGATCCGCTGGCGGAACGAACAGGGACGGCGGGGGGTGCCCCCGGTCGCGTGTGCGCATAGATTGCCGGCGAATGTCGTTGCCGGGAATCACCGCCGGGCCCGCATCCTGCACGGTCAGCGGCGATCCCGGCTCTTGCGGACCAATGGAGGATGACCATGCCGACACGGAATGCCGAAGCGACCTGGGAAGGAACCCTGACGAAGGGGAAGGGCACTTACAAGGCGGAGAGCGGCAGCGTCGGAGGATCGTACAACTTCGGCACTCGCTTCGAAGACACTCCCGGCTCCAACCCCGAGGAGCTGCTCGCGGCGGCGCACGCCGCCTGCTTCAGCATGGCCCTTTCCGGGCAGATCGAAAAGCTCGGAGGGACCCCGCAGAGCATCACCACCGAGGCCGCGTGCACGGTCGAGCGGGTGGGTCAGGGCTTCAAGATCACGACGATGGAGCTGCGGACCCGCGCCCGTGTCTCGGGGATGGACGAGGCGAAGTTCCAGGAGGCGGCGCAGAACGCCAAGACGGGCTGCCCCGTGTCCCAGGCCCTCGCCGGAGTCGACATCAAGCTGGACGCCGCGCTCGAGTAGCCGTCCGCGCAGGTCCGGGCCGCTGCCGGCTCAGTCACGCGCGGGTGGCGGCCCGGATGTCTGCAGCCGGTGGAGCTTCACCCGTCGGCGGACTCACCGCTATCTACCACCCGAACCTCATTCCCGAACTGCATTCCAGGAGCAAGCCCGAGGTGCAACGCTGGACGCAGCTGGTGCGCCCCATAGCCGACTTCCCGAGCCCCGGGGTGACGTTCCGAGACATCACCCCTCTGGTGCGCGATCCGGATGCGCTGAGCGAGGTGGTCGACGCGCTGGCCGGCCAGTTTCGCCCGGGAGACATCGATGCGGTGGCCGCCATCGAATCGCGCGGCTTCATCTTCGGCGCTCCGCTGGCCTTCGAGCTGGAGGCGGGCTTCATCCCCATTCGCAAGCTCGGCAAGCTCCCGGCGCCGACCATTCGACGTGAGTACGCCCTCGAGTACGGCAGCGGCTCTCTCGAGATGCACCGCGATGCCCTGCGGCCCGGGGACCGGATCCTCCTGGTGGATGACGTGCTGGCTACCGGGGGCACCGCGCGCGCGGCGGTGGAAATGATCGAGGAGCTCGGCGGGCACCTGGTAGAGGTTGTCTTCGTGATCGAGCTACTCGAGCTCGGCGGACGTTCGCGCCTGCCGGAGAGCTGCCCGGTCCGCGCGCTCACGGAGTTCTAACCAGCGACATTGCCATGCACAGGTCTGCCTTCTGCGCTGTCTTCCTCCTCGCGACCGGCTGCGCCTCGGGATCCGGGACGGAGGCTCTGCCGGGTCCGGGGACCGGTTCGGGCCCCGCTCCGGTAAGCTGGACGCTGGTCTGGGCTGACGAATTCGACCGGGAGGGGCTTCCGGACCCGGAGAAGTGGAGCTACGAGGAGGGCTTCATCCGCAACCACGAGCTGCAGTATTACACGAGCGGACGTCAGGAGAACGCGCGGGTAGAAGACGGCAACCTGGTCATCGAGGCGCGCCGCGAGTCCTTCGGTGAGGCGGAGTATACCTCGGCAAGCCTGACAACGCGCGGCAAGGCGAGCTGGCGCTACGGCCGGGTCGAGGTACGGGCGAAGCTACCGACAGGGCGGGGGATGTGGCCGGCGATCTGGATGCTGGGCACGAACATCGACGAAGTCGGCTGGCCCGAGTGCGGCGAGATCGACATCATGGAGAACGTCGGTTTCGATCCCGACCTGATCCATGGCAACGTCCACACGAAGTCCTTCAACCACGTTCTGAAGACTAACAAGGGCGCCGCCATCTGGGTGCCGGACTCCCACGCCAACTTCCACGTCTACGCCATCGAGTGGTTCCCCGACCGCATCGACTTCTTCGTCGACGACACGAAGTACCTCACCTTCGAGAACAGCGGCGCCGGCACAGCCGAATGGCCCTTCGACCAGCCCCACTACCTGATCATCAACGCCGCCATCGGCGGCGACTGGGGCGGCCAGGAGGGCGTCGACGACTCGATTTTCCCGCAACGGTATTATGTCGATTATGTCAGGGTGTATGGGGTGATGGGGTGATGGGGTGACAAGGTGACAAGGTGACAAGGTGACGGGGGGACAAGGGGACAAAGGGACAAGGGGACAAGGAGTGATGTCGTAGGCTGGCCGCGCCTGGCGAGGCCGCCCTGGAGCGACTAGCACGTGTCACTTTACCAGTCAACGAATGTTCACCTTGCCACCCCGACCTGAGCTGGCCGTCTCCAGCGCCTAAATCAGGCTACAGTAAGAGGCCGGCATCGATCTGGATGCCGGCCTCGCCTTCGTTTACCCGTTCACCCCTTGTCTCCTTGTCTCCTTGTCCCCCGTCACCTTGTCACCCCCGTCACCTTGCCCCCCCCGTCACCCCGCCTGCCCCTCCTCCGCCCGCACCCCCAACTCCCCGCGCCGGTCCCATTCCGGCAGCCGCTCCGTCGGCTCGAAGTAGAGAATCCGCGCGACCACCGAGATCACCGCGAGCAGAGGGGTGGCCACGAAGAGGCCCAGGATGCCGAAGCCCACGGCCAGCATGAGCTGCCAGATGAGGAGTGCGGCGGGCGGGATGTCGACCGCGCGCCGCTCCACCAACGGCACGGTAACGGCGGACTGGATCTGCTGGAAAGCAAAGAAATAGATCGCTACCCAGAGGGCGGTCGCGGGCGAGATGAGGAAGGCGGAGATCACGGCGGGCCCCGCCGCCAGGGTCGGCCCGAAGTTGGGGATGAACTCGAGCAACGCCGCCAGCGCCGCCAGGGCGAGCGCCCCCGGCACGCCGAAGATGGTCAGGCCGATCCAGATGAACACCCCCGTCATGGCCATCGTGAAGACCTTGCCCAGCACCCAGTTGCGCAGGTTGCGCCCGGCTTCGTCGTAGATCTCGCGGGCGCGCTCGCGCGAGGGGGGTGGGACGAGCCGTAACAGCAGGTCCCGGTAGGTGTCGGGTTGTGCCGCCAGGAAGATGGCCAGGATGATGATGGCAAAGCCGCCGACGACCACCGAGATGAGGTTGAAGGCCAGCGGTACGAAGCGCCCGATGAACTCCCCGAGCTGGGCGTTGACCTGCGCCGCGAGCTCCGGGCTCGTCGGTGTCCCCGTTCGCTCCTCGATCCATTCCCCGAGGTACTCCATCGCGGCGGGCAGCTGCCCGGCGAGCTGGGACATCTGGGTGAGGAGCTGCGGGATCAGGCGGACGAAGAGTGCCGCGAGTACGGCGAGGAAGGCGATTACGCTGAGCGCGAAGGCCAGGCGGAAGGGCAGCCAGCGCGCGAGGAGCCGGGCAGGTGCGTGCAGGATGATGGCGATCAGCACGGCCAGCAGGCCGAGCAGCAGCGCCGAGTGCACCATCCAGAAAAACCTCCAGAGGAACAGCACCAGCACGCCCAGCATCAGGATGCGGACGACGTCGGCTGTCCTCCAGGTGATCCTCTGGACCGGATTTTCGATCATCGGCGCGGCTCTAAGGCCTCATGATGGCGTTCGGTTCTGCCTGGTGAACCCGGTTCGGAAGGAATCCACCACCCGCTTCGCCGCTTCCGACGCGGCCTGGAAGCCCTGCCTGGCGTCTTCCGCGTAGGCGTGGGCTGCCGCCTGGAGATCCTCCGTGTAAGGAGTGTTCGCCTCCCCCCGACGGATGTACTCGCCTCCCAGGATCCGCTCGTACGCGCCGGACTCGAACCAATCTCGCAACTCGGCAACCCGCAGCACCGGGAACGGATGATCCGTGCCGAGAAGATTCAGCACTTTGAAAATCTGGTCCGCCAGATCCCCGCCCTGCCGGTATGCGTCCGCCTGCTGGATGAACTCCGGCAGGTTGGTATCGCTCAACGTGCCCCCGCCGGCGAACTTGAGCATCGTTCGCATCCCCACCTCCGGCTTCTGCACGGCCAGCGACCCGGCCCGATCGCTCGAGAGCTCCGCCTTGCGATACCATTCCATCAGCGCGATGAGGACCGCGCGGGCGGCCAGACCGACAATGGGGAAGCCGCGCTCGGCCAGCTGCACCAGCAGCGCCATCATCGTCGTGTAGAGCACGTGACCGCTCATGATGTGGCCGATCTCGTGTCCGATCACGAACTGGAGCTCGTCGTCGTCGAGCAGGACCAGGGAAGCGGAGTTGACGATGATGAACGGTTTCTCCATCCCGTACGCTCCGGCGTTCACCACTGGTGACTGGGACACGAAGATCGGGTACTCTTGCGGAGCGTCCAGCGCGCTGGCGGCACGGAGGTAGAGGCGGTAGACCCGCGCGTACTGCGTCGGCGAGCAGCGCACCGCGTTGGCGAGGAAGGCGAGCCGGATCGGCTTCTCGCCGAAAAAGCCGAAGACCTTGCGGAGGACCTCGTCAAAGGCGGGTATTTTACGCAGCGCATTCAACGCGGCTCGGTCCGCCGGGTGCTCCCAGGTGCGGGGATCGATCTGCGAGAGAACCTGGATGGGCGGCAGAGTTTCGGTCATG
The DNA here is from genome assembly GCA_036375715.1 of Longimicrobiaceae bacterium. Taxonomy (NCBI): domain Bacteria; kingdom Pseudomonadati; phylum Gemmatimonadota; class Longimicrobiia; order Longimicrobiales; family Longimicrobiaceae; species Longimicrobiaceae bacterium. The sequence goes on from DASVBS010000074.1 coordinate 21,757, forward strand.
GCTCTTCGGGGGAAAGCAGGGGAATGGTGGAACGGCGGGCTCTACGGCCATGACCCGGCGGTGGTTTCGGAAGGGCCGCGGCCAGAGGGACCGGGAACTTCTGGCTGAGCGGAGCGGTACGAGATCCACCCACAACGGGTGGATGTATCATGCCACACCACCGGCGTTTCCGCGCCTTCTCCCGCTGCCCCGCTCACCTCGGAGAAACTACATGCGTCTCCATCGGCACGCCATCGCTGCTCTGGGCTTCGCCCTTGTGGCTGGGTCCGCCCTTCCAGCCGCCGCTCAGAATCCGGATCTCACCGGCACCTTCGCCCTGGTGGAGGCGGAGAGCGACGACGTAAAGGCGGCTATCGAGCAGGCGGTGCGCGGGATGAACTTCATCACCCGCCCGATCGCGCGCGGCCGTCTGACCCGCACCAACGTGCCCTATCGAACCATCCGCATCGAACAATCCGGAGATCAGGTGACGATCGTCACGGATGAGCGCCCCATCGTCGCCACCGCCGACGGCAACCCGATGAAGTGGACGCGGGAAGACGGCGAGGTACTGGATCTGACGACGCGCTGGGCCGACGGGGCTCTCGAACAGACCTTCGTCGCCGACGACGGTCAGCGCACTAATACCTTCACCCTCAGCGCCGATGGTGGCACCCTGGAGATGCGAGTGGTCGTCGCCAGCCCCCGCCTCGACAGGCCTGTGGAGTACACACTGCGATACCGGAGGCAATGAGGTAGTCCCGGCCCGTCACCCCCCGCCTTCCCGCCGGGCCGGATGAAAGGTGTGGTCGGCCAGGGGAGCAGGGAGAAGGCTCGTTACGAGGCGATTTCCTTCGGTCTCCCAGGCGTCCAGTTCCTCGGCGTAGCGGCATCCCCAGCGCTCGCCCGCCTGTCGCAGCCGATGCTCCATCCACTCCGGGTGCCCGAATCCCACGCCGTGGAAGTAGAAGTCCGCCAGCTCGGCGACACGCTCGCGGTACGGGCTCACGTCGACCGCGACCGGAGGGAGGGTCGAGTGGATGTCGCGAATGGTGAAGATCGGTAGGTCTGCCCGGTGGGGCGTCGCCGGAGCGACCACCTTGGCCATTCGTGCCAATCCGACCGCGTTGCGGAAGATGCGTCCGCACGCCTGGTGATCGGGGTGGCGCATGCCCCGGACCCATGCCTCTCCCCAGGTAATCAACCCGGTCGGGCGGATCTCGCAGATCAGGCGCGCTACATACACAGCGGTCTCGCGATCGTCGACTAGCGCCGTGTCCGGGAAGTCCAGGAAGCGCGTCTCGACCCCCAGGATCTCCCCGGCGCGATGGCCCTGTTCGGTACGGCGGCGGGCCACCTCCGCCGGCGGAATGGGCCCGAAGGCCTCCGTCATCTCCCCTCGGGTCAGCCACACGATCACGACTCGATCCCCCCGGGCCCTCTGCGCCAGCAGAGTACCTGCGATTCCCACCTCGTCGTCCGGATGGGCCAGTCCCACAAGCAGCGTTTCCATGTCTTCCGCGATCCAACCGTTGGGCGACCCTTTCCGCAAGGGGCGCTTGCTTCCGTAAGTGATTCTTCGCGTGTCTCCTCGGCTGCGGATACCGATTTCCCGTATCCGGATCAGGATCAAGACTCGATCCGGTGCAGCCGAATCTAGCCAGACAGCGGTCGGGAGCACGACCTGCGCGGCGCGCACCTCTGTCGAGCGTCTGGCGTTTTTCGCAAGTTCATGTTTTCTTGTGGCCCGAAAGCTGTCGGCGCGCCGCGGCAATTCCCGTCCAGGCGAAGATCAATTTCACTGAGTTACCGCACCGATGCACAGCTGCACTCCGGTTCGACTCCCGATGGCGATGGCCGCGCTCGTCCTCGGTTTCAACGCGTGCGTGCCGAATCGCCCCCCGCCACCGCCTCCGGCCCCAGCGCCCGTGTGGCAGCCGGAGCCGGAGGAGCTGAACGAGTCCCCGGAGTTGCTGGAGGTGGAGATCACCGCTCCCCGGCGCGACATCCTCGGCGATGTTGCGTACGATCTACCGGTCGAGGCGAACTCCTGGGTGGAGGCGGAGCTGGATTTCCTGGTCCAGGAGCGCCGCGATGTGATCGCGCGCTGGTTGGAGAGGGGCTCTTTCTACGAGGAGTTCATCAAGGCTGAGCTGAGACGGCAGGGCGTGCCCACCGATCTCTTCCACCTGGCGATGATCGAGAGCGGATTCATCCCCACCGCGCGCAGCCGGGCGGGAGCGGTCGGTTTCTGGCAGTTCATGCCCGCCACCGCGCGTGCCATGGGGCTGCGAATCGACGCCAGCGTGGACGAGCGGATGGACCCGGTGCGCTCGACTCGCGCCGCCGCACGGCACCTGCGCGACCTCCAGCGGTCGATGGGGAACTGGGCGCTTGCCGCCGCCGCGTACAATGCGGGCCCGGGACGGATCAATCGCAGCCTGCAGGCACACGACGCGAAGGACTTCTGGGAGCTTGCCGAGCGAGGCGACCTGGCGGCCGAGACGAAGCACTACGTGCCTCGTCTCTACGCGATGACCGTCATCGCGCACCGATCGGCCGAGTTCGGCTTCGATACCTCCCGATCGGAATCGTTCGCCTTCGATAGCGTCTACGTCGAATACGCAACTCCGCTGACCGTGCTCGCCGATATCGGCGGCGTGAAGTTGGCGGATCTGCAGAAGCTCAATCCGCACCTGATCAGGGGGATAACCCCGGCGGGCTACTGGGTGTGGGTGCCCAGCAGTCGCGGCCCCGAGATCCAGCGAGCTTACCTGGCCAGCGATTTCCACCGCGAGCGCGGTTTCGCCACCTATGTGGTGCGGCGGGGAGACTACCTTGGCCGCATCGCCGAGCGTTCGGGGGTGAAGATGGCTCGCATCCGTGAGCTGAACCCTGACGTGGATTTCGAGCCGCTGCAGATCGGCGAGAAGTTGCGTCTACCCTACACGGCTCTGCAGCGTCTGGAAGAATCCAACCGCGCAGCCGCCGAGCGTCTGGCCGCGAGTGAGGCCCCGAGAGCTTCGCGGGCGTCCGGTTCCGCTGATGCGCCGAAGGCCTCGTCCGCCTCCGCTTCGGAGGGGCGCGCGTATGCCTCGGCGACGACGCGGGTGCATAGGGTCCGGAGCGGGGAGACGCTGTGGGCGATTGCCCGCGCCAACGACACCACGGTGGAGGCGATCCAGGAGGCCAACGGGCTGACGAGTGCGACGATCCGACCGGGGATGGAGCTGAAGCTGCCGGATGGAGGGAGCGCGGAGGTGGGCGAGGAGGCGCCCAAGGCGGTCGAGCATGTGGTTGCAGCGGGCGACACGCTCTGGGGGATCGCCCGGAAGTACGGCTCGACCGTTGCCGCCATCGAGGAAGCCAACCAGCTCGGAAAGCGGCCCATCCGGCCGGGTCAGAGACTTCGTGTGCCCCTGGGACCGGATTCGGGCGAGGGCGGATGAGAATGGGTTCAGGCCGGGAGAGGGCGGGGATCCACTCCCCGGCCCGGCTGGATCCGGGCGCAGTCTTCTCCGACTGCGGACCACCCTGCGCTTCGTGAGCCTCGCCCCGCTCACCCGGTGATGTCAGCCGTGACGTTCTCCACCTCGTCCACGGCGACTCCCACGATCTTCCCGTCAGGGAACTCCACAAGGTACCCCTCGCGCCCCTCCCGGTTGTTCTCGGCTCCCCAATGCCCGATCACCTCTCCCACCTTGCCGGCGTAGGGGCGGGACTGGTCGTACTGGGGATTGACGACGCGGATCTTGTGCATGGTTCGACCCTCCCACCAGCTTGTGTAAGATCTCCGCGATCGGATCACCCTCTTCTCCTCCCGCGGTCGACCCCTGCCGCTCTCTCGCCGTCTCGCGGGCGGGCGGTGGACGAGGGCAAGAGGCGTGCCCCCTAGCTCGGCGTGAGCCTTGCACCTGCCGGTGCGGGAGCCCAGGATTCGAGGGCGCAATTGCGACCGGGGGACTGGCTTCCCGGGCCGACCGACTCACCCCTGTACTCGATGAACAGTCCGGATCAACCAGCCGCGGATTCTGCCAAGCCGCGCGGTGGAGATCGTCGGCGCCAGGACCGGCGCAGGGCCGATCGTCGCGCCCCCGTGCCGCTATGGCGTCGTTCCTGGGCGTTCGTGGCCTATGGTGTGGTGGGAGCTTTCGCGGTGGTGGTGCTCTTCTCGCTCGGGGGAGACGAGCCGGAGGAACCCACGGCTGCGACCCCGGTCGGAACGCGCGTGGCGCTCCCCTACGTGGACTCGGCGTCCCTCGACTCTGCGCCCGGTGGGGTGCGAGATGCCGACGGTCCCGCCGGCTTCGAAGCGCTGCTGGCGGAGGGGGAGGCCGCGGCGGGCACGAGGGTACGGACCACTCTCTACTGTGAGCCGATGCGATCGGTGGCGATCCGGCGCGATCCGGAGGTGAGCGTGCACGCATCGGTCATGGCGCACGCAGGGAGCGACGGCCGGGTCCCGGGCGCCGAATGTCAGTGGGGCAGCCAGGCGACGGCGCCGGACGTGCTGTTGATCGTCCCTGCGGCCCTCGCCCAACAGTTCGCGTCGATGCCGGAGGTGGAGCAGTCGTTCGTCCGCCGGCGGGAGGTTCCGGCCGTGGTGGAGTGGATCGGCCGCTCCGAGGCTCTGGCTCTCCGCAACGTCGCCGTGCTCCAGTCGATAGAGGCTCCGGCGGACCGCTAGAGGGTCAGACCCGACCCGCCTGCGCCTGTGCGAGCGTCAGGCGCCGCAGGAGCTCCTTCTCCCCTAGGGTCCGCAGGGCGAAGTCGGCGGCCTCCCGACTGTTGAAAGTCACCCGCGAGGGGAGCGGCGGGGCCGTGGGGTCGTCGGCAGGCCGGAACGCCAATCGCACCCCGAGCTTGCCGTGAGCAACGATGTCGTCCACCCCGAACGCCTCCCAGGCGACGCCATGCGGGTCGACGATGCGGCGGACCGTCCGTGTATCTGCGTTCGACTCGGTTGTCATTCTCGTTGATTCCGCTCAGCTCTGTTCCTCGTCCGGATTATCGGCGAACTCCGGGCTGATCTCGCGCCACAGCTCCTCGACTAGACGGCGAAGCTCGCGCACCTGCTCCTCCTCCGGACGATCCTGCAGGTGGTAGCGCGCGGCGCTCAGAGCCCTGTAGGCTCGCCACAGGGCGGCCGAAGCGGGGGTTTGCTCGTGCGGCCTGCGCTTCTCCGCCTGTAGCTGTGCAACGAGCCACTCCGTGAGCTCGTCCTCGAGCTGCATCACTTCGGCATCGGCCTTCTCCGACTCGACGAGCTTTCGCAGCTTCGCGAGAAAGCTCTTCGGGAGCCCGGCGATCAAGTACGCCGTCAGATCATCCCGCTGCAGCATCTCACTCGCCATCCCCGTACTCCGGGTTAGAGGTTCAGCTTCGCAGCGCCTCCAGCAGCGCGTCGCCGAGCGCCTCCACCTGCCAGCGCCGGATCTCCGGTATTCCCTGCAGCTCCGCCACCGAGGCAGGGTTCTGCCGCGCGACCTCCTCCAGCATCGCGCGCGGCATCAGGAAGCCCGGATCGAGATCGAGATCCTCCGCGCGTCGGGTTCGCGCAGCGCGCAGGCGCTCCGCGCGCGCCTCTACCTCGGGGTCGCGCTCCCAGCGCCGTCCAGGCGGGAATCGGGGCAGCTCTTCTTCCGCCAGCTCCAGCCCCCGCCGGATCGCCGCCACGATCTCCTGACCACGGCGCTCGATCAGACCCCCTCCCACCCCTTTGATCTCCGCCAGCTCCCGTTGGCTCGTTGGCGGCCGCAGACTCAGCTCGACCAGCGCCTGGTTGGAGATCACGCGGAAGGTGGCCTGGTCTCGCTCGCGCGCGACTTCTTCCCGCCAGGCGTAAAGCTCCCGCAGAATGGCCAGTCCACGCGGCGTCAGCTCGCGCGCGCCCTTGACGCGCAGGAAGGCCTCCCGCCCGTCGCCGGGCTCGATCCAGCGGGTCGCCTCGCGCCGCTGAAACTCCTCCTCCGCCCACCTCAACCGGTCCATCTTGATCAGCTCCTCCCGGAGGCGATCGCGAAGGGCGGGGAGATACGCGGTGTCCGTGGCCGCATACTCCTTCATCCCCTCCGAAAGGGGACGCTCCGCCCAGTCTGCCCGCTGGTAGGCCTTGGGCAGTACCGGACCGAGGTAGCGCTCCACCAGCGCTCCCAGCCCGAGAGACCGCTCTCCCAGGAACGCTGCCGCAATCTGCGTGTCGAAGAGTCCGGCGATGGAGAGTCCGAGGTCCCGATCGAGAATGCGCAGGTCGTAGTCGGCGTCGTGCAGGACCTTCTCGATCGCACGATCGGACAGCAGTGGCCCGATCGGCGACAGGTCCTCGATCGCCACGGGATCGATCAGGAAGTTTTCCCGCCGAGAGGAGATCTGGACCAGGCTGATGCGGTCCAGATATCGGTGATAGCCGGCCGCCTCCGTGTCCACGCCGAGCAGTGGCTCGCCTGCCAGGCGTTGCACGACCCTTGCGAGCCGACCGGGGCTGTCGATGTACTCGTATTCCATAGCGGCGGTTCGCGGATCGCCTCCATCCGATCGACACCCCCGCCCGCGGAAGCCAGGTTGCGACGCGTTTGGTGACGGATTACAGGTGGCGTCGAGCCGGCGGAAAATGGTCGGGCCCCCGAGTACTCGCAAGACCGGCACCCGGAACCCGGTCCCCATTGCCGTCCGCTCGGCCGGTGGTCTACATTCGCTGGCTTCGAGCGCCCGGCGGCCGAACCGTGCCGCACCCGCTCCACGGGTGAACCGTTGCCAACCATCCCGCTCGCAGGGAGGGGGATCGGTGAGCGGAGGGCGCAGGGGGACCCGGAAGCGACCAGGGAGAGCCGAGGATGATCCGACGGACCAAGATCGTGTGCACGCTGGGGCCGAGCTCCTGGAGTGAGGAGCGCGTCGAAGCCCTGATGCGGGCAGGGATGGACGTGGCGCGCATCAATTTCTCTCATGGAGACCTGCAGCGGCACGGCGAGACCATTGCCACCGTTCGCCGGGTGGCGGAGCGCCTCGGCAAGCCGGTCGCGGTGCTCGGGGATCTCCAGGGACCGAAGATCCGGGTGGGCGTGTTGCCGCAGCCGGTGGAGCTCCGGGTCGGCGAGAGCGTGGTCTTCGCGCCGGAGGGGGAGGAGCGACCGGGCGAGCTGCCGACCACCTACCGCGAGCTGGCCCACGACGTGGAGGCGGGTGACGTCGTACTGTTGGCGGACGGCTTGATGGAGCTGATCGTCCAGGAGGTGACGGGCAACCGGGTCAAGATGCGCGTGGTGCACGGCGGGGTGCTCACCTCCAACAAGGGGATCAACCTCCCCGGCGTGAAGATGAGTGTCCCGAGCCTGACCGAGAAGGACATCCGGGATCTCGAGTTCGCTCTGGAGCAGGGGGTCGACTACATCGCCCTCTCCTTCGTGCGCGAAGTGGAGGACGTGCTCGAGCTGAAACGCAGGATCCCGCCGAATGGGCCGCTGGTAGTGGTGAAGGTCGAGAAGGGGATGGCGCTGGTAAACCTGAAGGCGATCCTGGAGGTGAGCGCGGCGGCGATGGTGGCCCGCGGCGACCTCGGCGTGGAGCTCCCCTTCGAGCAGGTCCCGCTGGCGCAGAAGCGGATGATCCAGCTCTGCAACCTCTCCAGCCGGCCGGTCATCACCGCGACCCAGATGCTGGAGTCGATGATCGAGAATCCGCGGCCCACCCGGGCGGAGGCGTCCGACGTGGCGAACGCGATCATCGACGGAACGGATGCCGTGATGCTTTCTGCCGAGACGGCAACCGGGAAGTTCCCGGTCGAGGCGGTGAAGGCGATGGTCCGCATTGCGGAAGAGATCGAGCGCAGCCACATCATCGACAGCGGCCCGCACTACGATATCCCCGTCGAGCCGCGCGAGGAGGACGTTGCAACGCCCACGGAGTGGGCCATCGCGGCTGCGACCGTCGAGGCGGTTCGTCGGGTGCAGGCGCCGCTCCTCGTCACCATCACGCAGACCGGGTTCACCGCACGCGTCGTCTCCAGCTTCCGTCCGCCAGTCCCCATCCTCGCCATCACCGACGACCGCAAGACCTTCAACCAGCTCGCTCTGGTCTGGGGCGTGATTCCTGTCCATTGCCCGCCCGGGCTCGATTTCGATCAAACGCTGGCGCAGGTGAAGCGGGAAGTGCTGAAGCGCGAGCTCGCGCGCGAAGGCGATCGGATGGTGGTCACCGCGGGCCTGCCCCTGCATCAACCCGGCACCACCAACTTTCTCCAGGTCGAAGTTCTGTGAGGCTGCACTTCCTCGGCACCGGCACGTCGTTCGGGGTGCCGGTGATCGGGTGCAGGTGCGCGACCTGCACCTCCTCCGACCCACGGGACCAGCGTATGCGGCACTGCGCGCTGGTGGAGGAAGGTGAGCGGCGCGTGCTGATCGACACGCCGCCCGAGCTACGGCTGCAGCTCGTGCGTGCAGGGGTCGCATCGATCGACGCCGTCTGGTACACCCACTGCCATGCCGACCACACCCACGGGGTCGACGACCTGCGGGTCTTTTCGGATCGGCGGCGCCGGGCGCTCGACGTCTTCGCCGACCCCGAGTGCATGAAGCTGCTGGAGTCGAAGTTCGACTATGTGTTCGACCCCAGGGTGAAGCCCATGGAGGGGACCTCCCGCCCTGAGGCGAACTTGCGGCCGTTTCACGCCTACGAGCCCGTGCAGGTGGGCGGCCTGGAGATGCTCCCGCTGCCGGTGCCGCACGGGCAGGTGCAGGCGTACGGCTTCCGTCTCGGCGGCCTGGGCTACATCACCGACGGGAAGAGCCTGCCGGAACGAACCTTTCATGCCCTCGAGGGAGTGCGGGTGCTGGTGCTGAACGCCTTATGGGTGGGTGATCCGCACCCCACCCACTTCAACGTGGAGGAAGCCGTGGAGGTCGCGCGCGCGATCGGCGCCGACCGCACCTACCTCACGCACCTCAGCCACCGCGTTCGCCACGCCGAGCTCGCTGCCGCGCTTCCCCCCGGCATCGAGCCGGCCTTCGACGGCCTGGTGGTGGAGGTCTGAGAAGCTCCGGGGCCTTCTTCGTCTGACGAGAAAACCGAGAAATCTGAGAATCGGAGATTCGATGCTCTCCCTCGACTACAACAATATGCTTTCCCCCCGGTTGGGTGGACGGGGGATCGATCCCGAGGCGCTGACGGGGCTACGGGAGCGCTTTGCTGCGGTGCACGAGGATACCGCGCGCCGGCGCCGCGAAGGCGAGCTGGGCTTCTTCGAGCTTCCCTACGCCAGCGAGCTGGTCGACCAGATCGAGCGATTCGCCAACGGTGGGGGCCAGGCGTTCGAGAACGTCGTGGTGCTGGGGATCGGGGGCAGCGCCCTTGGTACCATCGCACTGCGTACCGCCCTGCTGAACCCCTTCTGGAATGAGCTGAGCAGCGAGGAGCGGGATTTCTACCCTCGCCTCTACGTGATCGATAACCCCGATCCGGTCACCTTCTCCGCCTTCCTGGACCACATCGACCTGCGCAAGACCCTCTTCAACGTCATCTCCAAGTCGGGGGGGACGGCGGAGACGATGAGCCAGATGCTCGTGGTTCGCGCGCGGTTGGAGGCGGAGCTGGGCGAGGGGTATCGGGGGCATCTCCTCTTCACCACTGACCCCAGCAAAGGGGTTCTGCGCCGGCTCGCCGAAGCCGAGCAGATCGCAACCCTCTCGGTTCCGCCCAATGTCGGGGGACGCTTCAGCGTGCTCTCCTCGGTCGGGTTGCTGCCCGCGGCCCTGGTCGGGATCGACGTGCGAGAGCTGCTCGCGGGCGCGGCGGAGATGGTCGACCGCTGCGCCACCCCCGAGCTGGAGCGCAATCCGGCCGGGGTGTACGCCTGTCTACAGTACCTCGCCGACACGCAGGCGGGCGCGCCGATTCACGTGATGATGCCGTACTCCGATCGCCTGCGCGACGTGGCCGACTGGTTCCGTCAGCTCTGGGCCGAGAGCCTAGGCAAGCAGCGCGACCGTGAGGGCAAAGAGGTCTTTGTGGGGCCGACGCCGGTGAAGTCGCTGGGGGCGACCGACCAGCACTCGCAGGTGCAGCTCTACATGGAGGGGCCCTTCGACAAGACGATTACCTTCATCACCGAGCGGAAGCGCGAGAACGATCTGACCATCCCCTCCCTGTATCCGGAGGTCGAGGAGCTCGGCTACCTCGGCGGCCACACCCTGGGCGAGCTCCTGCAGGTGGAGAAGGAAGCCACCGAAGCGGCGCTGACCCTGCGTGGCCGGATGAACATGACGATCGAGCTCGAGCAGGTGAATGCCCGCTCGCTGGGCGCCCTCTTCATGCTGCTGGAGATCGCCACCGTGTACGCCGGCGGCCTCTACGGGGTCGACCCGCTGGACCAGCCCGGCGTGGAGCTCGGCAAGCAGCTGACGTACGGCGTCTTCGGTCGCGCCGGCTTCGAGGAAGCGCGCGCCGAATGGGAGCGAAGGGAGGGGAAGAAGGAGGAGTGGAGGGTGTGAGGTTGGAAGCGGGATGAAGCTTCCGAATACCCAAAAACCCTCTTCTCAGCTCCGAAACCCTGTACTCCGATCCGGGTACCACATTTCAACAATCCATCTCCTCATTCAGGAATTCCCGAGACAGGTATGGAAAAGATCCGAGTGGTCGGCTTGATGACCGTCCTCACCCTCCTGTTGGTGGGGCTCGGAGGGTACGTGGGCGGCAACGGCGGGGCGCTGATGTTCTTCCTCATCGCTCTGGCGATGAACTTCGGGATGTACTGGTTCAGCGACCGGATCGTCCTCAAGCAGTATCGCGCCCACATCGTCGAGCGGGGTGAGGAGGGTGGCCGCTTCGATCGGCTCTACGACATGGTGGACCGGCTGCGTCGCAACGCTGGTCTTCCTATGCCCGTCGTGGCGGTCTCCGAGCAGATGCAGCCCAACGCCTTCGCTACCGGTCGCAACCCGAAGCATGCGGTCGTGTGTGTGACCCGCGGAATGTGGGAGCTGGTCGCGCGCGGCCACATGACGGAGGAGGAGCTCGAGGGCGTGATGGCGCACGAGCTCGCCCATATCCAGCACCGGCACATGCTGGTCGGCACGATCGCGGCAAGCATGGCCGGCGCGGTGATGATGATCGGGAACATGCTCAAGTGGGGCGCGATCTTCGGGATGGGCGGCCGCGACAGTGAGGACAACAACCCGCTGGCGTTGATCGCCCTCGCGATCCTCGCCCCGATTGCCGCCATGTTGGTGCAGTTGGCGATCTCCCGCCGCAACGAGTTCGAGGCGGACGCCGGTGCGGCGCGCATCAGCGGCAAGCCCCTGGCCCTCGCCAGTGCCCTGCAGAAGATCGAGCAGATCGCGACCCGTCACCCAATGGACGTGAGCCCTTCCGCGGCGCACCTGGCGATCGTGAACCCGCTGGGAGCGCTCGGAGGCATCACCAACCTCTTCCGCACCCATCCTCCGACCGAGGAGCGGGTCGAGCGGCTGCAGCAGCTGACCACCCAGATCGGCGCAGTGCCGCTGCCGCGGTGACCCTCCTTCCGCCGGATCCCTTCGCCGGCCGGATGCTGGTCATCTTCAATCCGGTCGCCGGGCAGGATGACCCCTCGCGAGTGCGTCGCCAGATCGGCGGCGCACTTGCCGTACGCGGGGCCTCGTTCGACCTCGTCGAGACGAAGGGTGCAGGCCACGCCGAGCAGTTCGCGAAGGAGGCGGTAGAACGAGGCTACGGCTGCGTAGTGGCCGCCGGCGGCGACGGTACCATCGCCGAGGTGATCACCGGTCTCGCGGGAGGCAATGTCCCGTTGGGAATCATCCCGCTGGGCACGGGGAACCAGCTCGCCGCCAATCTAGGTATTCCCACCGACGTCGAGCGGGCGGTGGAGGTCGCCGTGAGTGGGTCTCCCCGTCCCATCGACATCGGCCAGCTCGATAGCGGGCGCTACTTCGCCCTGATGGCAGGGGCGGGTTGGGATGCGGAGGTGATGGGAAGCTGCACCCGCGAGCTGAAGGAGCGCTGGGGCTTCGGCGCTTATCTCTTCCAGGGTCTGCGACGCGCAGCCGCCCCGCCGTCCGCCCTCTTTCGCATCATCGCTGACGGCGCCGAATTCGAAGTTCGGGCCGCGACGGTCCTCATCGCCAACGCCGGACAGCTTTTCTCGAGCCTCTTCCCGGTGGAGGTGCGGATCGCGCCTGATGTGTCCTTCCAGGACGGCAAACTCGACATCTGCATCTTCGCGCCTCGCACCCTGCCGGACGTCGCCGCGGTGCTGTGGAAGGTCGCTCGCCGCAAGTACGTGGGGGACGACCGGATGATCTACCTGCAAGCTCGCGAAGTGACCCTCCAGGCCGACCCACCTACCATCACCCAGGTGGATGGAGACTGCATGGGTGAGACACCTCTTGCCGCCCGCGCCATCCCCGGAGGCGTGCAGGTCCTCATGCCTGAGGGATCGATACGCGGCGCTTGAAAGCGGCTGGTCCTTGCGGTAAATTTTCGGGAATGCGCACCTTCGATCCAGCGCGGCTCGACCGCCTCGACGCCGGAAATGGGGATCGTCGCGAATACCTGGTGGTTCGCGGCGCCCGGGAGCACAACCTCAAGAACATCGATGTCGCGATCCCGCGAAACCGGCTGACCGTCATCACCGGCTTGAGCGGCAGCGGCAAGTCCTCGCTGGCCTTCGATACGATCTACGCCGAGGGCCAGCGGCGCTACGTCGAGTCGCTCTCGGCATACGCCCGGCAGTTCCTGGGGTTGATGGAGAAGCCGGACGTCGACGCCATCGAAGGACTCTCCCCCGCCATCTCCATCGAGCAGAAGACCGCCGGCCGAAATCCCCGCTCTACGGTCGGCACCGTCACCGAAATCTACGACTACCTGCGACTTCTCTGGGCGCGCGCTGGCACGCCGCATTGCCCCAGCTGCGGCCGCCCGGTGCGCAGGCAGAGTGCGACGCAGATCGTCGATCAGCTCCTCGGCTGGCCGGAGGGAAGCCGCATCGAGGTGCTCGCCCCGCTGGTGCGCGGCCGCAAGGGCGAGTTCCGCGACCTGTTCGAGGAGATGCGGCGGAAGGGTTTCGTGCGCGCCAAGGTCGACGGTGAGGTGGTGGACCTGCAGAATCCTCCCGCACTTGCGCGTCGCCAGAATCACGACATCGCGGTGGTGGTCGACCGCCTGGTGGTGCGCGAGGGCGATCGCCAGCGGCTCGCGGATTCGGTGGAGACGGCGCTGCGCACCGCGGGCGGCATGGTGGAGATCGACCTGCACGGGACAGAGGCGGAGCCAGTCCACCACATCTTCTCCGAGCACTACGCCTGCCCCACCTGCGGCATCAGCATTCCGGAGCTGGAGCCGCGGCAGTTCTCGTTCAACTCCCCCTACGGCGCCTGCCAGGCCTGTGGTGGTCTGGGGACGCGCAAGGAGCCCAACCCGGAGCTGGTGATCGGTGACCCCAGCGTGTCGATCCTGGAGGGTGTGGTCCTTCCCTGGGGCGTCCCGCGCGGGCACCTGCGCACGACGATCCTCCAGGGGCTGGCGGATGCCCTGGGCTTCAACCTCAACACGCCCTGGGGTGAGTTGCCCGAACACATTCAGCGCCTTCTGCTCTACGGCACGGAAGGGATCGACGGAATCCCGCGCAAGCTGAAGTGGAACGGCATCCTCCACGATGTCGCCCAGCGATACGCGGAGACGACCAGTGAGTCGATCCGCGGCCAGCTGGAGGAGTACATGTCGAGCCTTCCCTGCACCGCCTGCGGGGGGGTGCGGCTGCGTCCGGAAAGCCTTGCCGTGACGATCCTCGGCCGCTCGATCGGCGACGTGGTGGAGATGTCCATCGTCTCCGCCCTGCAATTCTTCGAGCAGGTCGACGCGGATCCGTCGATCCCGCGGGAGATCGCCGCTCCCATCCTGAAGGAAGTCCGGGAGCGGCTGCAGTTCCTGGTGAACGTGGGGCTGGAGTATCTGACGCTCGGCCGGTCGGCAGAAACCCTCTCGGGAGGGGAGGCGCAGCGGATCCGACTGGCGACGCAGATCGGCTCGCGGCTGGTTGGCGTGCTGTACATCCTGGACGAGCCGTCGATCGGCCTCCACCAGCGCGACAACCGCCGGCTCATCCGAACTCTGGAGGGGTTGCGCGACCTGGGTAACACCGTGCTCGTGGTAGAGCACGATGAAGACACCATGCGCGCGGCCGATCACGTGCTCGACCTGGGTCCGCGCGCGGGGAGGCACGGCGGACAGGTCGTGGCCGAGGGCACACTGGAGGAGGTGATCGCCACCCCGGAGTCCTTGACTGGGGCGTACCTGCGCGGTGAACGGACCATCGCCATTCCCGAGCAGCGGCGTGAGCCCCGGCCGGGGCACGAGTTGATCATCCGGAGGGCGCGGGAGCACAACCTGCGCGATCTCGACGTGCGCCTACCTCTGGGGACGTTCATCGCGGTCACCGGCGTGTCCGGCTCCGGTAAGTCCACCCTGATCAACGACATTCTGTGGAAGGCGCTGTCCCGGCACTTCTATCGGGCCAAGCTCGTCCCGGGCCTGCACGACCGCATCGAGGGGCTCGAGCGGATCGACAAAGTGGTGGACATCGACCAATCGCCGATCGGGCGGACGCCGCGCTCGAATCCGGCTACCTACACCGGGCTCTTCACCATCATCCGCGACCTCTTCGCCGACCTGCCGGAGAGTAAGATGCGCGGGTACTCGCCCGGGCGATTCTCCTTCAACGTCAAGGGGGGGCGGTGCGAGGCGTGCCAGGGAGAGGGGCTGGTGAAGATCGAGATGCACTTCCTTCCGGACGTCTATGTTCCCTGCGAGGTCTGCAAGGGGAAACGCTACAACCGGGAGACGCTCGAGGTCTTCTTCAAGGGGCACTCGATCGCAGACGTGCTGGACCTGACGGTGGACGAGGCGCTGGAGCTCTTCGAGGCGGTGCCGCGGCTGCGGCGTCACCTCCAGACCCTCTCCGACGTGGGGCTCGGCTACATCCACCTCGGGCAATCGGCGACCACCCTTTCCGGGGGCGAGGCGCAGCGGGTGAAGCTGGCGACGGAGCTGTCGCGGCAGGCGACGGGACGAACCCTCTACATCCTCGACGAGCCGACCACGGGACTCCACTTCGAGGACGTGCGGCTGCTGCTGAACGTGCTGCATCGGCTGGTGGACAAAGGAAACACGGTGCTGGTCATCGAGCACAACCTCGACGTGATCAAGACCGCCGACTGGATCATCGACCTCGGTCCGGAGGGAGGGAACGGTGGCGGGCGTATCGTGGCTGAAGGTCCGCCTGAGGAAGTGATGAAGGTGCCGGAATCGTACACCGGGCAGCACCTGGCGGAGGTGCTGCTGGCGCGGGTTTGAGCTAGCGGCTGCGGCGGGCCCTGCCGAAACTATCCTTGCCAAATGCCGTAAAGGCTATTCAAGATGTGAAGTGGCATGGTGGCGGCGGCGCTCGGCATGCCGGGATCACCCTCGCACTCAACCGGAGAATCGCATGGTGACGCGCGAAGATGTGGAGAGCTTCCTCCTTCGGATGGAGCTGGAGGTCGAGGAGGTCGAACCCGGGATGTGGGTGGCGCACCACGCCGACGACAGTGCACGCCTGGTGGTACACTATTCGCCACCGCTAGTGGTGCTGCGCACGAAAGTCATGGACGTTCCGGATGATGAGCAGCGCTGCCTGGAACTGTACCGCCGGCTGCTGGAGCTAAACGCCACCGATCTCGTGCACGGCGCTTATGGAATCGAGGAGGGTGACATCATCCTCTCGGACTCGCTGGAGCTCGAGAACCTCGACTTCAACGAATTCCAGGCGTCCGTCGACTCGATGCAGCTCGCGGTCGCCTCGCACCTGGAGAGCCTTTCGCCCTTTCGCAACTGCTAACCCCACGATCCATGGGCATCTTTTCCAAACTCTCCACGGTCATCAGGTCCAACATCAATGATCTGATCGCTCGGGCGGAAAATCCCGAGAAGATGCTGAATCAGATCATCCTGGACATGCGCGAGCAGCTCACCAAGGCCAAGCAGGAGGTCGCGGTGGCGATCGCGGATGAGCGCAAGCTGAAGGCGCAGGCGGAGGAGGAGGCGCGACAGGCGCAGGAGTGGGAGCGCCGGGCGATGCTGGCCGTCAAGGAGAACAGGGATGATCTCGCGCGGCAGGCGCTGCTGCGTCAGCAGGAGTACGCGCAGCGAGCGCAGAGCCTGTACGAGACCTGGCAGCGACAATCCGCCGAAACGGAGCGCCTGAAGGAATCCCTCCGGCAGCTCAACGCCAAGATCGAGGAAGCGCGGCGCAAGAAGAACCTCCTCATCGCCAAGCAGAAGCGGGCGGAGGCGCAGAAGCGGATCCACGAGACCATGGCCGGGCTGTCCGACCGGTCTGCCTTCGAGGCGTTCGACCGGATGGCGGAGCGGATCGAGGACAACGAACGCCGCACCCTCGCTTCAGCGGAGGTGACCGCTGAGCTGAGCGCGGGCGACCACCTGGAGAGGGAGTTTAAGGCTCTCGAGAGCGGCGACAACGCTGACGAACGGCTCATCGAGCTCAAGCGTAAGATGGGCCTGCTCCCGCCGCCGGAGCCGGAAGAAACCGCGCAACTGAGCTCCGGTGACAACGGTCAGCGGCAGCTCAACTCGGGGTCGAGCGAGCACCCGGGGGCAGGGCCGAGCGACCACCCCGTGCAGGAGGCCGAGCTGCTGGAGGAGTTCGAGGAGTTGGAGAAGGGTGAAGCCGGCGCCGGAGGCTGATTCGCCACTTCCCCGGTCACTCGGCTATCTGTAGTTTCAACCGGACGGGAGCGTCGCTTCCGTCCGGGTTTTTTCGTCCTTCACCTTCAAGCGGTATGGCGAGGGTTCGCAATCCATTCGGTCTGTTCGTGGCGATCCTCGTCACCATTCTGGTGCTGCTCTTCATCAAGAGCATCGCCGACATTCTGCTGCTCTTCTTCATCGCGGTTCTCTTCTCGCTGTACCTGCACGCGATCACGGATTTCCTCGAGCAGCGGCTCGACGTGCCGCGGGTTGTGGGGCTCTGTGCGGCGCTCATTTTCACGCTGATCGCCGTAGGTGCGCTGGTGGCGTTGATCGTTCCCCCGGTCCTGCGGCAGACCCAGGATCTGCTGATCGCCCTGCCGGGGCTCCTCGTGCAGTGGCAGCAGGCGCTGATCGATCTGGCCAGTGACTACCCGCTGATCGGCCAACTGGTGGAGACCACGAACCCGCGGCCGCTGGAGCTGGATTCGCCGTTGGCGACGCTCGGACAGTACTTCACCAACCTGTTCCCGTACCTCTACAGTGTCCTGCACCTCCTCATCCTGCTGGTGTCGGTGGTGGTGATGGGGGTCTACATGACCCTGCGGCCGTCGGTGTACGAGACCGGGTTCATCCGCCTCCTGCCGCCGGTACACCGGGATCTGGGGCGGGACATCCTGCGGGAGCTGTCCATCACTCTGCGAGCCTGGATCGTAGGACAGTTGCTCGCGATGGTCTTCCTGGGCGTGCTGACCTGGATCGGGCTGCTCATCCTGCAGGTGCCCTACGCCCTGGCCTTCGCGGTCTTTACCGGCGTGGTCGTGGTGGTGCCCTTCTTCGGCACCCTGGTGTCGACCGTTCTGCCCGCGCTCTTCGTGCTGGGCTCGCACGGCCTGCTGCACGCTCTGCTGGTGGTGCTGCTCGGTGTGGTGATCCACCTCATCGAAGCGAACCTCGTGCACCCGATGATCATGGAGCGCCAGGTCCACCTGCCCCCGGTGCTCTCCATCCTGAGCGTGTTGGTGATGGCCGAGCTGCTGGGCCCCATCGGGCTGCTGGTCGCCGTGCCGACCCTCGCCACCGTCATGGTGGTCGTGCGGCGGCTCTACGTGGAGAGGATCCTGGAAGGGCGGGGATTCCGGCGGAAGCTTCGGCCCCCCGGGGCGCGTATGCCGGCCGAGCGCACAGGGGCGGCGGAGACGGCGGAGGTGTGAGCCACAATCTATCGGCTACCGGCCATCATCCATCGGCTATCAGCCCGGACCGGTCCGTCGGCTTCGAACGGTATGGGGTTGATGCCGAGGTCGAGACCGGTGGCGCCGTTGAAAGGGTAGAACCGTAGAAAAATCGGACCGCTTATCGGGCATTGGCCTGCTGCCCGGAGGATCGGCAAGCATCCAGCCCACCGATCCCGAGCGATAGCCGACGGCCGATAGCCCCGGTAACCGGTCGCGGGCCAGTTACCACGAAATCGTTCCCTTCTTGCTGGTGTCCACCTGCTCCGCTTCGCCCGTGGAGAACAGGTACTTCTCCATGTTCTCCATCAGGAACTTCTTGGCGTCGGGATCGCGGAGGTTGAGGCCGTAGTGGTTGATCAGCATGGTCTGGTATTTCAACCACTCGCTCCAGCAGTTCTGGCAGATCTCCCTCTGGACCCGCTTCCCCAACTCGTTGTTGAGGGGAGCATAAGGCAGAGGCTGACCGGTATTGCCGCAGCGAGTGCACTGGACTTCTGACATGATGTTCTCTCGATCGGAAGGCAACGGTACGGGCTCGCCTGAACGCGTAACCAGCGTACCTCTGACTGCGTCGCCCTATCGGGGGTCGAATTGTCTCTCCTGATACCTGTTTCCATCGATTCCGTTCGTCGCCGACATGCCGAGCGAACTGCCCGCAAGGATTTCCCCGGATGGCCGTACCGCCACCTGGAACCCCGCGCTGACCCGTGCCGCGCAGGTCAGTATCGAGGTCCGCACCCCTTCGGGCGAGCTCGTTCTCCGCACAACGATGAACAGCGGGCGCGCCCGCGTGCGCGAGCCGGAGCGCATAGAACGGATCCTTTGCGACGACTGAGGATACAATCCCCGGCGGCCCGAGCCGTGCAGCACCCCCGTCGGCGCGTTGTCCGCCCGTGAAGTTGCCGGTATCTTCCGGCGTTCGCCGCTCCCCGAGCGGGAGCTCCTCACTCGTCTGTTGGTGCGGTGCAAATGCCAGATCTGTTCTCTCCCGAAACTTCCCGTCGGCGGACTCGCGCCGAGATGATGAAGCGGGCGATCAACGACCACATCATCTATACGCTCGCGCTCGAGCCCGCGGCGGCGACGGACCGCGATTTCTACATGAGCACGGCGTGGGCGGTCCGGGATCAGCTCGCGGAGCGATGGGCCGCCACGCAGCGCCGCTACGAGCGTGAGGATGCCAAGCGGGTCTACTACCTCTCGCTCGAGTTCCTCATGGGGCGCGCCCTGGGCAACGCCATGCTCAGCCTGGGGTTGCGCGAGCCGGTGGCGGAGGCGCTTCTGCCCCTCGGTTACGACGTGGAGGATCTGGAGGCCATGGAGCCGGACGCCGGGCTGGGTAACGGCGGCCTCGGGCGACTTGCCGCCTGCTACCTCGACTCCATGGCCACGATGGGGATCGCGGGCTACGGCTACGGCATCCGCTACGAGCACGGCATCTTCAAACAGCGAATCGTGAACGGGCGCCAGGTGGAGGTGCCCGACAACTGGCTGCACGACGACAACCCGTGGGAGATTGCCCGCCCGGATCGCACCTACACGGTGAAGTTCTACGGGCGGGTCCATTCGGAGCGCACGCCTGACGGTCGGATCGCCTTTTCCTGGGTCGATACCCAGGACGTGCTTGCCGTAGCCTACGACACGCCGATTCCCGGCTACCGCAACAACACGGTCAACACGCTGCGGTTGTGGGCCGCTAAGGCGACCGAGGAGTTCGACCTGCAGGACTTCATCCGTGGCGACTACCTGGCTGCCGTCGAGGCTAAGGCCCACAGCGAAACCATCTCGAAAGTCCTCTACCCACCCGACGACACCGGCTCGGGCAAGGAGCTGCGCCTCAAGCAGCAGTACTTCTTCGTCACGGCCACGCTGCAGGACATCCTGAGTCGGTACAAGCGCGAGCGCCGCACCTTTGACGACTTCCCGGAAAAGGTGCAGATCCAGCTCAACGACACCCACCCTTCTGTGGCCATCCCCGAGCTGATGCGCCTGCTGATGGACGGCGAAGGGCTGGCGTGGGACGAGGCCTGGCGGATCACGAGGCGTACCTTCGCCTACACGAACCACACGGTTCTTCCCGAAGCGCTCGAGCGCTGGAGCTACGATCTGTTCGGGCGGCTGCTTCCGCGGCACCTGGAGATCATTCAGGAAGTAGATCGGCGGCTGCGTGCGCGCGTACAGGACCGCTTCCCCGGGGATCCCGGCCGCGTGGAGCGTATGGCCATCATCGCCAACGGGGAGGTCCGTATGGCCAGCCTGGCCATCGCCGGAAGCCATACGGTCAACGGGGTGGCCGAGCTGCACTCGAACATCCTGAAGAACGTTCTCTTCCGCGACTTCTACGAGCTCTGGCCAGACCGCTTCACCTCGGTGACGAACGGGGTGACCCAGCGCCGCTGGATGCTGCACGCCAACCCGGAGCTTTCCGGCTTGATCTCCTCGCGCATCGGCGAGGAGTGGGTGAGCGACCTCCCCCAGCTCCGGCAGCTCGAATCGCACGTGGACGATGCCGCGTTCCGCGAACAGTGGCGCTACGTCAAGGAGATCAAGAAGGGAGAGCTCGCGCGGGTGGTGAAGGAGCTGACGGGCGTGCCAATCGACCCGGCGATGCTCTTCGACGTGCACGTGAAGCGGCTCCACGAGTATAAGCGGCAGCTTCTCAATGCACTCCGGTTGGTCGATCTCTACCTCCGGTTGCGGGACGATCCCTTGCTGGACATCGTCCCGCGAGCCGTCCTCTTCGGGGGCAAGGCCGCGCCCACATACTGGTTCGCGAAGCTGATCATCAAGCTGATCAACTGCATCGCCGACGCGGTGAACAGCGATCCGCTGGTCAACCGCAAGCTGCGCGTGGCTTTCATCCCCGACTACCGGGTCTCGCTGGCGGAGAAGATCTTCCCGGGGAGCGACCTGTCCGAACAGATCTCCACGGCCGGGTACGAGGCCTCCGGTACCGGGAACATGAAGTTCGCGCTGAACGGGGCCCTGACGATCGGTACCCTGGACGGTGCCAACATCGAGATCGCTGAAGCTGTCGGCCGGGAGAACATCTTCATCTTCGGCCTCACCGCCGAGCAGGTGGCCGAACGCAAGGCCAACGGGTACCAACCGCGGGAGATCCTGGAGACCAACCCGCGCGTCCGGCGTGTGCTGGATTTCATCCGGGGCAATGGGCTGTGCAGCGAGGAAGGCGGGATCTTCAAGCCCATCGTAGACGAGCTGGAGACAAACGACCGCTTCATGCTGTTGGCCGATTTCGACGACTTCATTCGCGCGCAGGAGGAGGTGGACGCGCTGTATCGGAGACCCGACGAATGGACGCGCAGGTCGATCCTCAACGTCGCGCGGTGCGGCTACTTCTCCAGTGACCGGGCAGTGCGCGAGTACGCGGAGCGCATCTGGCGCCTGCCCGGATGGACGCCGGAGGATGCCTCGACCGAGGGGAGTGTGAGGGGCGAAGGGTGACGAAGGCGGCTGCTTCAATCCTGGCCGTCCTATCAGCCGCCGGCTGTGCGCGCGTGCAGCCGGTGGCCACGCCCACGCCCCCTCCTCCGCCATCGGTGGAGGTGGCGGTATCCGAGCCGGTGCCGCCCCTCCCGGTGACCGATCTGCCGCGCGAGTTCCGCGGCGTCTGGGTGGCATCGGTCGGCAACATCGACTGGCCCTCGCGACCCGGCTTGCCGGTTGAGCAACAGCAGGCGGAGCTCATCCGGATCCTGGACACGGCCGTGGCGCTCGGGCTGAACGCCGTCATCTTCCAGGTTCGGCCCGCCGCCGACGCGCTCTACGTCTCGCCGCTGGAGCCCTGGTCCGAGTACCTCACCGGGACCATGGGCCAGCCCCCGCAACCGCTGTACGATCCGCTCGAGTTCGCGATCCGCGAGGCTCACCTGCGCGGGCTCGAATTGCACGCCTGGTTCAACCCGTACCGTGCGCGGCACCCCTCGGGCCGTTCACCCATCTCACCCGACCACCTGAGCCGCACCCGCCCGGACCTCGTCAAGCGGTATGGCACGCACCTGTGGATGGATCCCGGAGAGCCCGAGGTGCAGGACCGAACGGTGGAGGTCATCGTCGACGTAGTCCGCCGGTACGACATCGACGGCGTGCACATTGACGACTACTTCTATCCGTACCAGGAGCGGAACCGCTCCGGCCGGTTGATCGCCTTTCCCGACGACGAGAGCTACCGCCGTTATCGAGCGGTGGGCGGAGATCTGCCCCGCGACGACTGGCGTCGCGAAAACGTGAACACGCTGGTGGCCCGGCTTTACCGGGAGATCAAGGAGGCGAAGCGCTGGGTCAAGTTCGGTATCAGCCCTTTTGGGATCTGGCGGCCGGGCTATCCCCCGTCGGTTCGGGGTCTGGATGCCTATGGCACCCTCTTCGCTGATGCGCGGAAGTGGCTCGCCAACGGGTGGGTCGACTATTTTTCCCCGCAACTCTACTGGCGGATCTCCGCCCCCGAGCAGAGCTACCCGGTTCTGCTCGGCTGGTGGGCGGAGCAGAACACGTTCGGACGGCACCTCTGGCCGGGCAATTACATCGATCGGGTGGGGGATTCACGGCAGTGGCCCGCGGAGGAGATCGTCGCGCAGATCGAGCTCACCCGAGCCGAGCTTGGGGCAACCGGGAACGTCCTCTTCAGCATGAAGACGCTTCTCCAGAACCCCAGCGGCCTGTGCGAATTGCTCACTTCCGGACCGTATCGCGGCCCGGCTCTGGTGCCCGCCTCACCCTGGCTCGACGACCGTCGGCCTGATCCCCCGCGCGTGAGCGCCCACTGGACGATGGACGAAGGGGTGCAGGTCGATCTCGAGCCGGCCGGTGAGGTGCCGGTGCGCTGGTGGGCGGTGCAGACGCTGGAGGGAGGGGAGTGGCGACTGCGCGTGATCCCGGCTGAATTGCGAACACTCCAGCTCCCCGGCACCTTCGAGTGGATCGCGGTCCGCGCGATCAGCCTCACCGGGATGGAGAGCGAACCGATTGTCTCGCCGCTCGCCTGAATGCGAAGCACCGACTCGATTCTCGACCCCTACGCGGAGGCCGGATGCTGATCCGGATAGTGCTGCTCGTGGCCCTGCTTGCCGGTTGTGTTCCCGCCCGCCGCGCCGCTGTACCACCGCCCGAGCCATCGCCTCCACCGGTCGCCATGACCCTGATCCGTGCAGCGCCAGAGGAGGTGGGAATGAGCCCTCGTCTGGACGAGCGGCTCGACTCCCTGCTCTCGGCCGCCGTGGCCGAGGGGGTCGCGCCCGCGGTGGCCGCTGCAGTCGGGCGTTACGGCCGGCTGGTGTACCTGAAGGGGTTCGGCACCACGCATGGTGCACCGGGCTATCGGCCCGTCGATCCCGAGACGATGTTCGACCTGGCCTCTCTCACCAAGGTGGTCGCCACCACCACCGCGGCCATGATGCTGGAGGATGAGGGGAGGTTGGATCTCAACCGCACCGTCGCCAGCTATCTTCCGGAGTTCTCCGACCCGGCGAAGGCGAGCATCACGGTCGAGCAGCTCCTCACCCACTCGGGGGGTCTGGAGGCCTTTGCGCGCCTGTTCGAGACCTATCGCGGGCGCGCGGAGTACCTGCAGGCGATCAATAGCCGTCCGCTGCAGTATCCGCCCGGCACGGGGACGGTGTACAGCGACTGGGACATGATCCTCCTGCAGCTCGTGATCGAACGCATCACGGGCCAGCCGCTCGACCGCCTGGTGACGGAAAGAATCTTCCAGCCGCTGGGTATGTCGCGCACGATGTTCACGCCGCCGCCCTCCCTCGCCGAAAATATCGCGGCTACCGAGGTGGATGAGTCGCGCGGCGGACTCATCCACGGAGTCGTCCACGATCCGAATGCCTGGGCGATGGGGGGCGTGGCCGGGCACGCAGGACTCTTCTCCACCGCCTCCGACCTCGCCATTTTTGCCCAGATGATGTTGAACGGCGGCTGGTACGACGAGGTGCGCCTCCTGCGCCCGGAGACCATCGCGCGCTGGACCGCGCGGCAATCCCCGTACTCGAGCCGCGCGTTGGGTTGGGACACCCCTTCCGGAGAGTCCAGCTCGGGCCGCTACTTCTCGGCGCGTGCCTTCGGCCATACCGGCTTCACCGGCACCTCGATGTGGATGGACCCTGAGCGCGGACTCTTCGTGATCCTGTTGACGAACCGGGTAGATCCCACCGCCGAGAATCAGAAGCACGTTCCGTTGAGGCGCTCCTTCGCCGATGCGGTGCAGCGCGCCGTGATCGATGCACCGCTGATCGACTGGGAGGTACAGAGGGAGTAGCAACGGAGTAGGGAGGAGACGGGCAGTAGTGCGCCCTGCACGCACGAGCGGCCAGGACGCTGTTCACTCTTCGACCATCACGTTTCAGATGTCCAATCCACTTAGTGCCAGTGCGCGCGCCCGGCGGCTCGGACGGGAGCGGCTAAACGTGGTCATCTTCGATGACTACGACGAGATGACCAAGACCTCGGCCAGGCGAATCGCCGAGATCATTCGAGAGAAGGACGCTGCCGGGAAGCGGGCTGTGCTGGGCCTGGCGACCGGGAGCACGCCGATCAGTATCTATCGCGAGCTGATCCGGATGCACCGGGAAGAGGGGCTCAGCTTTCGCAACGTGGTGACTTTCAACCTCGACGAATACTACCCGATGCAGCCGGACAGCATTCACAGCTTCCGGCGCTTCATGTGGGAGAACTTCTTCGACGAGATCGACATCCTCCCCGAGAACGTGCACATCCTGCGCGGCGACCTTCCCCGCGAGGAGATGGAGGCCCACGCGCAGGAGTTCGAGCGCCAGATCCAGGAGGCGGGGGGGATCGACTACCAGATCCTCGGCATCGGCAAGACGGGGCACATCGGTTTCAACGAGCCGGGCTCCGGGTTCGATAGCCGGACGCGCATCGTGGCGCTGGACACGCTGACGCGGCGCGACGCGGCGGCCGACTTCTTTGGCGAGGACGCGGTGCCGACCGAGGGCATCACCATGGGGATCGCCACGATCCTCGACGCGCGGGAGATCGTGCTGCTCGCCACCGGCGAGCACAAGGCGCGGATCATCCGCCGGGCTGTGGAGGGCGAGATCACCCCCGACGTTCCCGCGACCTACCTCCAGGAGCACCCGAACACCATCGTCTATCTCGACCGCGCGGCGGCGGGCGAGCTAACGCGCATCAAAACTCCGTGGGTGGTGGGCGAGGTAACCTGGACGCGACCACTCGAGATCCAGGCGGTCATCTGGCTCTCGCAGGAGACGGGCAAATCGATCCTGCGGCTCGACACTCCTGATTACCGCCGCCACCACCTCAGCTCTCTGGTTGCTCGCTACGGCAGCGCCGGGCCCCTGAACGGGGAGGTTTTCAACGCCCTCCTCTCGAAGATTCGCGGGAGGAGCCGGCTCCCCAGCGGGAAGAGGATTCTCGTCTTCAGCCCCCACCCGGACGACGATGTGATCTCCGCTGGCGGGATCCTGAACAAGCTGCATCAGAACGGCAACGACATCATCGTCGCGTATCAGACCTCGGGGAATATCGCCGTCTTCGATCACGAGGTGCGGCGCTATCTCGACTTCGTCCGCCGGAGCAAGGATTGTTTCGGTATCGCCGGGAGCGACCTCGAGCGACGCCTGGAGGAGATCGAAAGCTTCCTCGCCACCAAGGAGCGCGGCCAGGTCGACATCCCGGTGGTACAGGAGCTCAAGCGTGCGATCCGCGAAGCCGAGGCCGTCTCGGGCATCGAGACTTTCGGGATGCGGCGCGACCAGGCTCGCTTCCTCAACCTCCCCTTCTATCAGACGGGGAAGGTGAAGAAAGACCCCATCGGGGAACGGGACGTCGAGATCACGCTGGCGCTCATCGAGGAGCACCGACCCGAATACATCCTCGTGGCGGGAGACCTCTCCGATCCGCACGGCACCCACCGGATGTGCCTCGAGGCAGTGGAGCTGGCTCTCAAGCGCTACAGCGGTGAGCCACCCGAGATCTGGTACTACCGGGGCGCCTGGCAGGAGTGGAGCGTGGCCGAAGCCGACGTGCTCGTGCCTATGTCCGAGGACGAGCTGCGCCAGAAGATCCTCGCCATCTTCAAGCACCAGAGCCAGAAGGATCGTGCCCCCTTCCCGGGCGAGGACGACCGCGAGTTCTGGCAGCGCGTGGAGGAGCGGAACACCACGACGGCACGCATCGTCGATTCGCTCGGCCTGCCCGAGTACTTCGCCATGGAGGCGTACGTGGTGCGCCAGGGAGGGGAGCCGGTGGAGCGGGAGATGATCTCCACGGCCGCGCTTGCCTCGCCACCGCGGCTGCGACGCGCCAGCGACCGAATGGCCATCGGAGGCCGATAGAGGATAGCGGGCTCGCACGCGCGTCGAGCGCGTATGCACGTCCTCGCGGTGGACGGTGGTGGGACGCGGACCACCATCGCCCTCGCGGACGGTGACGGCCGCGAGCTCGTGCGACGCACGGGACCCGCCGGGATCGTCGATCCACGCTGGCCGCTGGCCGCGGCCGAGGCGGTGGTCGGGCTCGCGCGGAGCGTGCTCGACGCCGCCGGGGTTGTGCCGCCCGTGGAGGTGCTGTGCGCCGGCCTTGCCGGTTCAGGCGATGCGTCCTCCCGAGAGATCGTGCGCCGCGGGCTGATTTCCGCTGGCCTTGCGCGTCGGGTCGTGGTGTGCTCGGACGGCGAGATCGCGCTGGAAGGGGCGCTGATGGGCGGGGCGGGAGTGCTTCTCGTGGCGGGGACCGGTTCGATCGCCTGGGGGCGGGGGGAGGATGGGCGCGTCGCGCGCTGCGGGGGGTGGGGACGGATTGTGGGTGACGAGGGAAGCGCCTACTGGCTCGGGCGAGAGGCGTTGCGCGCGGTGCTGCGGGCGGCGGATGGGCGCGGGGAGGACACCACGCTGCGCAGTCGGGTGATCGGCCCCGGGCGGGTGGTGGCGGCCGCGGAGGCGATTTCCGGCTGGACCGCCCGGGCGACCAAAGCCCAGATCGCAGCGCTTGCTCGCGATGTGGTGGAGGCGGCAGCGGAGGGAGACGGCGTCGCCCGGCGTCTGCTTCGCGACGCCGCGGCGGCGCTGGCGGAGCACGCGACCACACTGGCGCGCAGGCTCGCCCCGTGGTCGGGAGCGGTGCCGGTGGTTCTGCACGGTGGGCTCGCCGGCGAGAGCGCCTTTTCGACTCTGGTGGTCGACCTGCTCAGCCGGGCAAGGGGCTGGGACGGCGGGGCTCTGGAGATCCGCTACCCGCTCACCGACCCGGTCACGGGGGCAATCCGGCTAGCGCTGCGCTCTTGATCCTGGGCTCTCGGCGGGCCGTCCCGGCCAGCCTGCTCAGCGGCCGGTCGCCGAACGCCGGGCGCCGCCGGTGTAGATCTGCAGTCCCAGCTCGGTCCGCTCCCCCGCCGGCGAGGTACGGATGAAAGGCCGCAGCAAAGGGCCTCCGGTAGTCAGGGCGCCGGCGCCACTCGCCGGTGGCCCGTCGACGCGCGAGCGCGCGTACAGGTAAGCCTCCAGCGCTCCCGCCACGGCAATTCCCGCCGCCGCGGCAATCCCCGGGACGAGATAGGTCCGCTCACGGGCCACCACCTCGTACTCGTACGGGTTGCCGAAAGGATCCTGCGCAGTTCTCGTCTGGGTGACCTCCTGTTCCCTCAAACCCCACCATAGAGCGGCTGCCGTTCCCCCCAGAACGGCCAGGCCGGCCACCGGCCGCCGGGTCAGCTGCTGTCCCAGGCCAGGCACGACGAGTCCTCCCGCCAGTGCGGTGACCGCGGAGGTGGTGTTAGCCCGTCGAGTAGCTTCCGAGGCCCGGAGTGAATCCGCGAAGGCCTGCACCAGCTGCCGGTCTGCCGAGCTGGGGACCAGCTCCAAATAGCGATCCAGGTCGGCGACGGCATCCGCCACCTGCCCGGCCGCGGCGCGGGCGAGGGCCCGGTTGTAATGGGCCGCGGCCCAGGTCGGGCGCCGTTCGATCACGTTGCTGAAGGCGCGCACGGCCGCGGAGTATCGCTGTCCCTCGAGCGCCTCGAGACCGGCGCGGACCATGGCGGCCACCTCGTCTCGGTCGTCGCCCTGGGCGTTGGAGAGCAGCTGCCGCATCCGTTCGCGAACGACGGGGAGCTCGGATCCGTTGGGAGCTACTCGCAGGTACTTGCAGTACTCCTCCGCGGCGCGATCGAGCTCTCCGCGTTCCTCGTAGATGCGTGCCAGTCGGTAAGCGATGATCGGATTACCCGGGTCGAGTCGGGCGGCGCGCTCGAGCGCGTCCGCCGCGGCCTCCTGGTCGCCGAGGATCGCGGCCTCGGTGCCCAGGGTCAGCAGGGAGTCGACCGCCGCCAGCGAGGGGGTGTTGATCAGGGAAGGGACGGGTGCGGGACGGCACAGCTCGAGCGGATCCGGCTCCAGGGCGGTCTTCGGGGTGAGTGTCTGCCCGTGGAGCGGCGGCGCCGCTTCCAGGCTGGCGAAGAGCATTGCCGCAAGGGCCGCATAGCGAGGCAGCGATCCCATCCGACCGCTCGGTCGGTGCGCTGGCACCGCTGTGTGGAGCAGCATGGTTCGGATCAGTCCCGCATGGCTCGGAAGACCACTCGATTCACCCCTTCGACGGAAGCCCAGGCGGCCCAGAACAGGTCCAGCCCTCCCCCCAACGTCCAGGTCGAGGTGGCGAGTCCCTCCTCGTCTGTGACAGTTGTTTCCGGGTCCATCGATCCGGTGGTCGTGCTCCACTCCACCGTCACGCGCGGCACCGGGTCCCCGTCCAGATCCACAACGCGTACGACGAGCGGATCCTCCAACGACTCACCGCTGTTGCCCTCCTGGTTGTTCCCGCTCACGATCTCGATTCGCGCAGGCCTGCCGAATACCTGTACTTCGGCAGTCGCCTCCTGCCCTTCGCTGCGGGCAACGATCTCGGCCTTGCCCTTGGCGACGGCGGTGACCTCGCCCTCGTCGTCGACGACCGCCACCGACTCGTCACTGCTTTCCCACTCGACCTCCCGGTCGGTCAGCACCGTTCCATCCTCTGCCCTCAGCGTTGCCTGGATGTCCGCGGACTCGCCGATCGCGAGCTCGAGCGAGGTAGGATCCAGCTCGATGCTGTGTACGGGTGGGGGAACGACCGTGACCCTGGCGCTTCCCTCATGTCCCTCGCTGCGAGCGGTGATGACGGTCTCACCCGGACGGCGTCCCGTGACGACGCCGTCGCGGTCGACCTGGGCAGTGCGGGAATCTTCACTTTTCCACTCGACCTTCCGGTCGGTCAGCACCACCCCGTTCGCCGCTCGCACGATCGCCTCCAGCGTGAGCGATGCCCCCACCACTATCTCGACCTCATCCGGTTCCACCTCGACGCTTCCGACCTCCAGGTCTTCCACGGAAACCTGGGCGGCCCCGCTCTTCCCTTCGCTGGTCGCGGTGATCGTAGCGCTCCCCGCGCGCACCGCCGTCACAAGCCCTCGTTTGTCCACCCGCGCGACCCTCTCGTCGCTGCTGCTCCACTCCACGTCCCGGCCGCTCAGCACCGCGCCGTCTTCGGAGCGCGTGATCGCTTCGAGCTGTTGCGTCTCCCCGACAATGAGCTCCAACGACTCTGGGGTGATCTCTACGGAAGCAACCGGCTGGGGACCGACCGCCACGCCAGCGCTGCCGCTCCGTCCATCGATCGTGGCGACCACCTCGGCGGCTCCGAGCCGGAGTGCCTTGGCCAGCCCTTCGCTGGAAACGGAGACCACCTCCGGATCCGAGCTGGACCACTCCACCGACTCGACGTCGAGCTCGTTCCCGTCCTCGTCCAGGGCGCGCGCCTCGAACTGCCGTTCCTGCCCCACCAGGAGCGCGACCGACGCCGGCAGGACCTGCACGCGGTGGGGGCGGCGATTCTGCACTACGATCGTCGCGATGCTGCTGACTCCATTGGCGCTGGCTGCCACCCGGACCGTTCCGGGAGCCCTTCCGAGCACTTCGCCGTTTTCCGAGACGGTGGCGATGAGCGTGTCCTCGCTGGACCAGAACAGCCTGGCGTCGCTGACAGGATTCGATTCCGGGTCGAGCACGGTCGCCTGCAGCTGCACGGTCGCTCCGACCGTCACCACCGCCTGATCCGGTTCGATGCTGAGTGCCCCGATCTCTTGCCGCGCGGTTTCGGAAGGGGAGTCGCAGGAAACCAGTAGCCCGAGCACGATCGCAAGAGCGGCGCGCACAGGGTTCACGGCTAACCTCCGGGAATCGTTTCAACGGGGGTGGGGACCGTCCGGTGAACCAGCGTTCCGTCCCCGAGTTGGCCCTCGATGTTGTAGCCCCAGCAATACCGCTGGCCATCGGTGCCCAGAGCGCAGGTGTGAGATCCGCTGGCCAGCACGGCAGTGAAGCCGACCTCGGAATGGACAAAGACCGGCTCGAGACGGGGGGTCGTACTGGCGTCCCCGAGCTGGCCGTAGTTGTTCTGGCCCCAGCAGTAGGCGCTGCGATCCTCGGCGATGCCGCAGGTATGGCGGCCCCCGGCGCTGACCTGCACGAACCGTAGCGAGGTCGGGAGTCGAAGGGGGACCAGGCTGTCCCCACTGCCACCATCACCCAACCTCCCGTCCGCTCCCTGACCCCAGCAGAAGACCTCCCCCTCGAGCGTCAGGCCACAGGTGTGCGCGCTGCCGGCCGTAAGCGCGCGGAAACGGTGGCCACCCGCGACGGGAACGGGGCGAACACGGGAAACCACCGTGCCATCCCCGAGCTGTCCGTTGTTGTTGCGGCCCCAGCAGAACGCCTCTCCACGGGAGTTCAGCGCGCAGGTATGATTCCAGCCCGCGGCGATGCCGACGAAGCGCTCGGTGGTTTCCACCGGAGTCGGAACTGCCCGCGCGCCGTCGCCGCCGATCCCGAGCTGTCCGTAGGAATCGGACCCCCAGCAGAAGGCGCGCCCATCGAGCGCGATGCCGCAACTGTGGGCGGAACCCAACGCGAGTGCAGCGAACCGGCGGTTGGCGATGCGCCGTAGCCCGGTGACCGGCCCCACCGTTCCGGCACCGAGCTGACCGTGCCGGTTGTCGCCCCAGCAATAGGCGGTCCCCTGGCCGTCCAGGATGCACGAGTGGAAGCTCCCGGCAGAAACGGAGCGCGGGCGCACGTTGATCTCCATCCGTCGAGGCGACGGAGTGCGCGGTCGGCCTCCCGGGCCGAGCTGCCCCCGTTCATTGCCTCCCCAGCACGCGAGGATCCCTGCCTCGATCGCGCAGGTGTGCATACCTCCCACCGCCAGCGACCAGCCATCCCGGACGAGGGGCAGGTCGGGCACTGCGCCTTCGGGCTCGGACTCGTCCGCCTCCGCTTCGGCTGCTTCCTCCTCGGATTCAGTCGCATCCGAGGAGTCGGTGGCTGCCGGTGAATCGGTGGACTCCGCAGCCGCGACGTCGGCCTCGCCCGCTTCGGCGTCGGCTCCGCCCTCGCCGGCGTCGTCCGATTCGTCGGTGCTGATCGCGGTGGCCGGCAGGGCGGGCTGCACCCGCGTCATCCACTCGCGTTCGATGTCCGGCGCCCCCGCCCCGCCCGCTGCACCGCCCGCACCGGTCGATCCATTCGGGCCGCTCGGGCCGCTCGTGGCGCCGGGGCCCCCAGTGCTGCCGCCGCGCTCGGCGGTGGCTTCGACGCCCGCAGGTCCCGACTGCTCGGACTGTTCGCCCGTCGCGACCATGGCGAGGCGCTCCGCCTGCTCCGAGACCTGCTCCCACGCCGGTGCGATCAGGCGTTCGGCGGGCTCGGCTATGGGGGGCCATCCCAGATGCCACGCCGTCCCGGCGGAAGCGAGCGCGACAAAGACCAGACAGAGGATCGCGGCTGCGGCCCTCCGGCGACGGCGAGCCATCGACTTCGCGCGGCGGGTGGGCACGATCGCCGGACGAGGCCCGGTGACCGGCGCCCCTGCAAGTACCATTGCTGGACGACGCGCGGGGCCCGGGGCTCCTCCAACGACCGCGGCTGGACGGGGCCCGAGCGCCGACGCCTCGGCGGACCCGGTCGCCGGGCTGGCTGCAGGGACCGGCGTCTCCCCGGGCACGAAGCGCACGGTGGGAGCAGTCGCCGGGTCCTGTGCAAACGGAGTGACTTCTCTTGCGAGCGCCTTGTCTTCTCGCGACGGCGAAGGAGGAGCGCTCATCACCTCCTGTCTACGCTCGCGGCGCAGCCAGGAGAAGCGCGGCGACCGGCCCTCGAGGGCGGCCATGAACTCCGCGACGTCGGCCCAACGCTCGTCCGGCTCTTTCGCCAGCGCTCGCTTCACCGCCAGGGATACCGACTTCGGAATGTCAGGGCGCAGCTTGCGGAGGGAGGGAAGCTGCTCTTCCCTCTGCTTGCGGATGACGTTGTAGAGGCTCTCCCCCTCCCACGGCGCCCGACCGCTCAACATCTCCCAGGCGACCAGTCCCAGCGCGTATTGATCGCTGCGTGCGTCCAGCGCCCCACCCTCGAACTGCTCGGGGGCCATGTAGGCCGGCGTTCCGATCACCGACCCGGTGTGTGTAATCCGAGTCGTGTCGTCGAGCGGTACGGCGATGCCGAAATCGGCGAGCAGCGCGCGCCCCGTGGTGGCGTGCAGGAAGATGTTTTGCGGCTTGATGTCGCGGTGGATGATCCCCTGGCTGTGCGCGGCGATCAGCGCCTCGCCGACGTCGCGGAGGATCTCCATGGCCCGATCGAGGGGGAGCGGCCCCTCCTCCCGGACCAGGTCGCGGAGGGTGCGGCCCGGGATGTACTCCATGATCAGGGCCAGCCCGCCGTCGGTCAGCTTCTTGACTCCGTAGATGGAGACGACGCGCGGGTGCTTGAGGTTGGCCACCAGGCGGGCCTCCCGCGTGAAGCGGGCGAGGCTCTCCTCGTCGGCGGAGGCGGTCGGGTGCAGCACCTTGATTGCCACCTGACGGCCCAGAAGAATGTCGCGAGCCCGGTAGACCGAGGAGGTCCCCCCCCGCCCGAGCTCATCGACGATCTCGAATTCCTCGAGACCTTCGACGATGTACGCTGCCGGACGATATCCGGCCACGCGGGCCGCTCGCTCGCTCGCGAACCAGCGCCGCTCGCCGGCGGGCACGTTGCGAGCGGCCGGTGAATCCGCGGGGTGATAGACCTCGCCTTTCGAAGACGCGACGAAGCCGCCCGAAGGCGGTGTCTCCGTCGTTTCCAGCATATCTGGGCCCATATCGCTTCACCGGAGAACGTGCCGGGCGGTCGAAAGTAGCGCGCCTCCCGGAAGATGCCCTGTGCCACCCCCCGCCGCCTCGCCCTAGCCAGGAACCCTGACCCCACCCTCGTACCCCTCACCCGACCCAGCCCCGCATCGGTGGCTCCAGTTCCGACAGGGCGTCCGCTCGTGACGCGGTCCTGGCGCGCTTCGTCTACCCAGGCGGGCCATCGTCCTGACCGGGGTCGGCGCGAGGGCACGCGAGCTCTGGCATTGCCGCGCGCGAGTACAACTCTTTCCTCGGCCGCCCTCCTATCCGCAGTTCGTGACTCGATGACAGGAACCGTGAAGCATCGCTATCGCATCGCCGGGCTGGTGGCCCTTTTCGCGCTGATTGCCGGTGTCGCCCTGGTTGTCAGTCTCCGTACCAGGAATCGGCTCGAACCCCCGCTGGAACCGGGCCAACCGTCTGTTGGCGCAGAATCACCCCGTCGCGCGGATCTCCCCGCTGCGTCGGAATCGGCAGCGCCGGCCGCGGAAGCCCCGGCGCCGGCGGCTGAGTCCACTTCGGAACCGACAACCGAGTTGCCGGCAACCGAGCCCTCGGAAACAGAGCCACTGGGAACCGCTTCCGGCCCCCGGGCGGCTAACCGGATCGACGTGTATCCCGGCGACGACCTCGTCACCATCGTGAACACCGCTCCGGAGGGGAGCTTCATCTTCCTGCACGGCCTCCCCGACGGAAGCGGATACACCTACGACATCGGCGACCGCGTGCTCACGCTGCCGAACGGCGCCACCATCCGTGGCCCCGATGCTACCCGCGGCCCCCGGGGAGAGATCGACGCGCCCGTGAAGATCCGCGGTAGCGGTCCGCAGATCTTCAATCAGCAGAACCGCTCGGGCTGGACTATCGAGCACCTCGACATCAGTGGCGCCCGCTTCGTCTCCGACCAGAATCAGGACGGCGTCGCGATCAACCGCGGCCGAGGTACCGTGCGCTTCGTCAAGATCCACGGCAACGACAACAAGGGCCTCGGCGGCTGGTCTGGGACACTGGAGTACAGCGAGCTCACCGACAATTCCGCCGCACGCATCCCCGGCCACAGTGCCGCGAGCAAGTCGATCTACGTTCACTCCATTCGCCACTCCTACATCCATCACAACCACTTCCACGGCCTCTGGACCGACTGCGACAACCCGGGGTGGCGGGTCGAGGACAACGTGGTCAGCGACAACTTCGGGACCGGGGTTTTCAACGAGATCTCACGCGGCCCGTCCGTGATCGCGCGCAACCTCATCGTGCGCAACAATCAGGGAAACGTCGAAGGACGGGCCGGCCTCGTCGTGACCTCCAGCAAGAACGTCGAGATTCACGACAACGTCATTCACTCCAACGGCCGGGAGGACGTCCGCATCTGGGAGGACCACCGTGCCGGCAACGGGCCGGCCAGGTGCCGCTCCGGGTATCGGACCGAGAAGGTGTTGCTGCGGGCGAACGCCATCGGGCGTCCGTAGCCGGTGCGCCCCGGGCCCCGCCCCGCGACCTGGGTACCCGATCCCGGAGCGACCCTCCTCACTCGGACTCGAACTTCACCAGGTGCGGGACCAGCGCGTTGGTCCGGTCTCCCGTCCCGACCTGTCCGTGTCCGTTGTAGCCCCAGCAGAGGACCTCGCCCGAGGTGGTTACGCCGCAGGTGTGATCCCAGCCCAGGCTGAGGTTCTTGAAGTCGTGGGCATCGCTCACCTGCACAGGCGGGGTGAACTCGCCTTCCTCGACGTCGGCGTTGCCGAGTTGCCCGCGCTTGCTGTCACCCCAGCACCACGCTTCGCCGCCCGGTGTGAGGGCGCAGGAATGGTCTCCTCCTGCCGCGATCCGATCCATGGCAGGAACGTCCGGCACCACCATCGGCGTCAAGAACACATTGCGGGACACCGTCTGCCCCGACTGGTTGTGCCAGTTGTCGCCCCAGCAGTAGGCACGGTTGTCCGTTGAGATCGCGCAGGTGTGATTCTGCCCCGCCGAGGCAATCATCGGTCCAGAGGTCTTGAAGGTGACGTCGGTCTTCACCTGGACCGGGGTATTCTTTGCCGTCCGGGTGTTGTCACCGAGCTGGCCGCTGGCGTTCTTGCCCCAGCAGTAGGCGCCTCCGTCGCCGGTGATCCCGCAGGTGTGCTCGTAGCCGGCAAAGAGGGCCACGAAGGTGTGCCCGCCCGAAACCTGAACTGGCTCCACCGCGTTGGTGTTGGAGCCGTTCCCGAGCTGGCCCTTGGCGTTCAGGCCCCAGCAATAGGCCTCGCCGCTCTCGCTCAGGCCGCAGGTATGGCTCTCGCCTGCGGTCAGAGCCTGGAAGTGGTGCCCACCCGCGACCTCGGCCGGTGTGCTGGAACCCTCCGTGCCCCCGTTGCCGAGCTGACCCGCCTCATTGTCCCCCCAGCAGTAGGCCTCTCCGTCGGTGGTCAGTCCGCAAGTGTGACTGCCGCCGCCCACCAGCTGCTCGAACCGGAGGTCGCCGTGCACGGTCACTGGCAGGATGCGATTGAAGGTCGTTCCGTCGCCGAGCTGTCCCGAGGGGCGATTGTAGCCCCAGCAGAAAGCCACTCCGTCGCTAGCGACCGCACAGCTGTGATAGTAGCCCGCCGCGGTTGACTCGAATGTGGACGGCGAAGTCGGATCGGGTTCGGTAATGCCATCGGAGCTGTCCTCACACGCAGCGACGCCGACGGCGATCAGACAGAGCGCCGTGAGGTTCCGATAGCGGGTGAGCCAAGTCATCGTGACCATCACTTTCTCCGGGCTCGGGTCGCAGGAATGGCTCAACAGGACGCCTCGGGACCCCGGCACACCCCATCCACGCCGAGCCCCGTGGCTCAATGAGCATAGACGACCCATTCCGGGACCGGGTCACAACCGGAACGCTCCAATCGATCGCCCGCCGACCGCCGCAGGCCTCCTTCTGACACCATTCGCCGACACCCCCCGCCATCACGTGTTTTCGGGTGCGAATGCGACGCAGGCCCGGCTTTCCCGCCGTGCGGAAGGGCTGGAACCATCTTTTACGTGTCAATTCCATGCGAACAAAGGATGTGACCTGACCTCTCACTCCATCGTCTTAGCGGTCAGTCGGCCGGGCTGAGCGGTCTCGGCCGCTGCGTCGTTTTTCTCCATCCCCGCGGTTTGACGGCGCGGGAGCGAGGGTGGTTGCGGTTGTGGAGCGGGCCGACTGCACGGCGGCGATGATCGCCAGCGGGCCGCGTGGAGATGGCGGCAGTCCCGCAGCAGTGCGGGATTCGGTGTTCCGAACCGGGAAGGCCCGGTTCCGTGTTCGATCGTGATGAGGATCCTCCGAGCAATGGTTCCAGTCAGCGGTCTTCGGACTACCGAGATCCCCGCGCGTTCAACACAGGTGTTGGAGGCCGAGGCGCGCATTGCGCCGGAAGAGACTCCTCCAGGCGGGCGGTCGAGGATACTCCGACGGTACTGGCACAATAGCCGCCTGACCTCAGAGATCTGGCGGTCGGCGGACCTCGGGGTGGCGGTGGCGGCGCTCTTCGGCGCGGTTCTGCTGACGAACCCCTTTCTGCGCGATACCGGGCTGGGAGAGTTCATCACGGTCCGGATCACGCCTCTGAATGTTGTTCTGCTCTGTCTGTTCCTGGTCATCTGGCCGCTGATCTTCTCGATCTTCGGCCTGTACGACCCGGCCCAGATCACCACCCCCCGGGTTGAGGCCACCCGGGTTCTGGGCGCCTACACGATCATCACCCTTACATCGCTGGCCCTTCTCTTCACCGGTGAAGGCGATGCCTATCGGCTCAGTACCGCGGCGGTCTTCTTCGTCGCAGCCAGCGGGGGGACGCTGGCGCTTCGGCATGCCTCGCGATTCCTGATTGCGCTGCGGGGCGGGAGCATGCCGCGGCACATCCTCATCGTGGGAACGGGCCCGCGCGCCTACAACCTGTACCGAAGCCTCCTCGCCGACTCCCGGGCAGGCCAGGAGGTCGTCGGCTTCGTGGATTCCAGTGACGTCGGCGTCGACGTGGCCGACGAAGTACGGGAGCGCATCCTGGGGACGCTCGACGACCTCGAGAGGATTCTGCTCGAATATCGGGTCGACGAGGTCCGAATCGCCCTGCCGATCCGCTCGTGCTACGGCCGCATCCAGGACACGATCGCCACGTGTGAGCGGATCGGAATCGAGTCGCGTCTCCCCGCGGACCTCTTCCAGTTCTCGCTGGCCCGGCCGGAGTACGAACCCTCGTCCAGCGCGCCGGTCATCGCCCTGAAAGTCGTGCAGGACGACATCCGGCTCATCGTCAAGCGACTCATCGACGTGGTGTTCGCGGGGGCGGGTCTGATCCTGCTCTCGCCGCTACTCCTGATCATCGCGCTGCTGATCAAGCTGACGAGTCCCGGGCCGGTGTTCTTCGCCCAGGACCGCTACGGCTACAACCGGCGGCTCTTCCGCATGTACAAGTTCCGGACGATGACCGTCGGCGCGGAGGCCATGCAGGAGCAGCTGGAGCACCTGAACGAGGCACGCGGGCCCGTCTTCAAGATCCGCGATGACCCCCGCATCACCCCCATCGGGAGGTTCCTGCGGCGAACCTCGCTGGACGAGCTCCCGCAGCTCTTCAACGTGCTGAAGGGCGACATGTC
The DNA here is from genome assembly GCA_036375715.1 of Longimicrobiaceae bacterium. Taxonomy (NCBI): domain Bacteria; kingdom Pseudomonadati; phylum Gemmatimonadota; class Longimicrobiia; order Longimicrobiales; family Longimicrobiaceae; species Longimicrobiaceae bacterium. The sequence continues at coordinate 59,527 of DASVBS010000074.1, forward strand.
GCTGGTGGGGCCGCGGCCCCTTCCCAAGCGAGACGTGAATCATTTCCAGGACGCGTGGCTGATGCGCCGCTTCAGCGTCCTGCCCGGCCTGACCTGCCTCTGGCAGGTGAGCGGTCGCAGCAACCTGGGGTTCGACGACTGGGTCACGTTGGACCTCGCCTACATCGATCGTTGGTCGCTGCGTCTCGACTTTCTGATCCTGTTGCGAACGATTCCGGCGGTGTTCAAGGGGACCGGGGCCGCCTGATGTGGATGCCGACGTTCGCGACTTCCTGCGGCAGCAGCCGCGGGCGGCAGTGTGTCCCGGCAAGGGACTACGAAACCCGCACCTCTAATTAGGAGAGCCATGATGAAGGAGCGCGTGCTTGTGACTGGTGCCGGGGGCTTCATCGGCCACCACCTCGTGAACTACCTGAAGGAGAAGGGCTACTGGGTACGCGGGGTGGACCTGAAATACCCGGAGTTCGCGCCCACTGCCGCGGACGAGTTCCTGATCGCGGACCTGCGCCGCTGGCCGGAGTGCCTCAAGGCGACTGAGGGCATTGACGAGGTCTACGCGCTTGCGGCGGACATGGGCGGGATGGGCTTCATCTCCTCGCACCACGCCGAGATCCTGCACAACAACATCCTGATCAGCACGCACACCATCGAGGCGGCCCGACAGAACGGCGTGAAGCGCTACCTCTACACCTCCTCTGCTTGCATCTATCCCGAGTACAAGCAGATGGAGACCAACGTGACGCCGCTGAAGGAGGACGACGCGTATCCGGCTCAGCCGCAGGATGCCTACGGGTGGGAGAAGCTCATCACCGAGCGCATGTGCGCCCACTACCGCGAGGACTATGGCCTCGAGACCCGGACGGTCCGGTTCCACAACATCTTCGGGCCGCTAGGCACCTGGGACGGCGGTCGTGAAAAGGCTCCTGCTGCCATGTGCCGCAAGGTCGCCGTCGCCAAGCTCACCGGGAATCCGAAGGTGGAGATCTGGGGGGATGGTGAGCAGACGCGGTCGTTCTGCTACATCGACGACTGCGTGGAGGGCATCTACCGCCTCATGCGCTCGGACTACCACGAGCCGCTCAACCTCGGCCAGGACCGCCTGATCACCATCAACGAGCTGGCGGACATGGTCGCGGATGCGGCCGGCATCACCATCGAGAAGGTTCACGTCCCGGGTCCCCAGGGCGTGCGCGGGCGCAACTCGGACAATACCCGCCTGCGCGAGGTGCTCGGCTGGGAGCCACAGATCAGCCTGGAGGAAGGGATCGCTCGCACCTACCGCTGGATCGAGGAGCAGGTAGCGAAGCGCGGGCGCGCGGTCGAGGCGGAGATCGCGGTCCAGGTATGAGCGCCCTCTGGCACTCGCCGGCGAGCAATCGGGAGCGATGAGCCTGGACCTGGCAGCCGCACCGGAAGGCGCGATCATCGAACGGACGAATGTTCTGGGCGTCGGCGTCAGCGCCGTCAACATGGAGCTGGCGCTCAGAACGATCGAGGGCTGGATCGCCCGGGGCGAGCAGCACTACGTCTGCGTGTCCGGGGTGCACGGGGTGATGGAGAGCCAGGCCGACGAGGCCCTGCGACAGATCCACAACCGGGCCGGGATGGTCACGCCCGATGGTATGCCGCTCGTCTGGCTCAGTCGGCTGAACGGACGCCGGCACGTCGACCGGGTGTACGGCCCCGACCTGATGCTGGCGTGTTGCGAGCTGTCGTTACGGCGGGGGTACCGGCACTACTTCTACGGCGGCGCTGAAGGAGTGCCGGAGCTTCTGGCCGAGCGCCTCTCAAAGCGCTTCCCCGGTCTGCGTGTGGTGGGCACCTACTCACCCCCGTTCCGGCCGTTGACGCCGGAGGAAGACGAGACGCTGGTCGACCGGATCAACGCGACCGAGCCGGACATCGTCTGGGTGGGTCTCAGCACTCCCAAGCAGGAACGGTGGATGGCGGCGCATGTCGGTCGGGTCAGGGCTCCCGTGCTGATCGGCGTGGGAGCCGCTTTCGACTTCCACGCGGGGTTGAAGAAACAGGCGCCCTTCTGGATGCAGCGGAGCGGATTGGAGTGGCTGTTCCGGCTCGGCACCGAGCCGCGCCGGCTGTGGAAGCGATATCTGGTGAACAACCCCCGGTTCGTCTGGCGCATCCTGCTCCAGGCCGCTGGTCTGGTGCACTACGATCTGGCCGAGCGATGACCACTGGGCGGATGGGGGCGAGAGGGGGTTCGCGAAGCTGGAGACCGGTTCGGAGTGTGTGAGTTTGTCGCCCGACGGGTGACGACTCGTTGTTACGGGTTACCCGCAGCAGTCGAGTTCCTGCTATGCGAAGAATGATCGGTCTACTGCTGGCGATCGCGACGCTCCTCCCCATCCGGATCGGGGCGCAGGAGGCCACCCGGGTGGAGGCCACCGGGGCACCGCCAGCCGTCCTCCAGCCGGGAGACGCGGTCCGGATCGTCGTGTGGCGCAAGCCGGAGCTGAGCGGCGAGTTCCAGATTGCCGCGGATGGCCACATCGGCAGTCCGTTCTACATGGAGATCAACGTAGCGGGGGTTCCGCTCGACGAGGTCGCCGAGCTGGTGCGATCTCACGTATCCGTCTACCAGCAGGAGCCACGGGTATTCGTGGAGCCGCTGCTCCAGGTCAGCGTGGGCGGTGAGGTGCGGAACCCTTCGCTGTATCGGTTGCCGCCGGAGACGACCATCGCGGAAGCGGTGATGAACGCGGGCGGGCCAACCGAGCGAGGGCACGTCACCCAGGTCGTCCTGTGGCGCGGGGGGCAGCAGCACACGGTGGATCTGACCCGCCCCGAGGAAGGGCTGGCGGGTCAGCCGATCCGGTCCGGCGACCAGATCATGATGCCGCGCAAGGTCTCCATTCTGCGCGACTACATCGCTCCGTTCGGTAGCATCATCGGCGCGGCGGCGGCTGTAGCGAACATCATGCTGCGAAAGTGGTAGCGCGTATGTCTGAGAATCGGTCGTACGGGCGATGGGGTGACGAATCGTGGGCTCCGGCACCCGCGGCTCTGGGCCCGGGCCGTCCCCTGGAGGCGCCGGTGGTGGTCCCGAGCGTGCCGCTCAAGGACCTTTTCGCAGTATTGCGGCATCACGCCCGTTTGATCCTCCTGATCACCGCCCTGACCATGCTGCCCGTGGTCTGGTGGGTGTACCTGCGTCCTCCCACCTACGAGGCGCGCGCTCTGGTCCGGCTGGCCGACGTACGCCGCGCCATCGCCGGTGGCATCGAGAGCGACCCCGATGCGCAGCCCATCGGCAAGTTCACGGACGAGCTGCTGTCGCAGGTGCAGGTGCTCCAGGGGCGGACGGTGCTCGGGGACGTCGTTGATCGGGAGGGCCTGCGCCTTGTCTCCGCCGATACCAAGCTGCCCAGCCGGTATCTTGCCGGGGTCAGGGTCGCAGACAGTGCCGCGCCGGATACCTTCACTCTTCGCTTCGTAGGCGACGGGGCTGTGGTCGAACGGGGTGGAAGGGAGATGGAGGTGCCCGTCGGCTCGCCCGTAGACCTGGGTGACATCCAGCTGACGATCGCGGCGAGCGCGCCGGCGGGTCATGAAGAGACCCTGGAAGTGCGCACCAAGGAGACAGCGGTCGATTGGGTCATCGAGGGTCTGTCGGCGGCGCCGCGAACCGGAACGGACGTGATCGACGTGACCTTTACCTCGCGCGACTCCGTGCTGTCGCAGAGGGTGGTCAATTCGATCGTGAATGCCTTCCGCGACTACGACCTGCGGGTCGCCCAGGAGATTTCCACGCGCAGGGTGGAGTTCCTCGAGGAGCAGCTCCGACAGGTCGATTCAATCCACACCGCCGCACAGCAGGAGCTGAGCGCCTTCCGCGCCGAGAGTCAGTTTTTCTTCTCGGAGGGGAGGATCGGCGATCAGCAGCAGACGCTGGAGGATCTCGACAAGCGGTGGGAAGAGCTGGCGGCCGATCGTCGCATGTTCAGCGACCTGCTCTCCACCGCCACCAGTGCGCAGGGCGAGGAGCAGGAGCGAGCTTTCCGGACGCTGCTCGCCACCCCGGAGATCGCCTCGAACGGCGCGATTCAGCAGCTCTACACCCAGCTCATCCAGTACCAGGCGCAGCGTGAGGAGCTGACCGCAGGACCGCTCGGGAGCACCAGCCAGGATCCGGAGGTGCGGCGGCTCGAATCGTTGATCACGAGCACGCGCGCGAAGCTGCTCGACGCTGCGCGGAGCCACCTGGCGTCGATTTCCGCGCAGCTCGCCTCGGTGGACGAGCTCCGCGCTCGCAGCCGGGCCCGTGCGCAACCGCTTCCGGTCCTGGCGGCCACGGAGGAACGACTGCTCGAGCGGGTCAACAGCGCCGGGCGGGCGCTGGAGCAGCTTCGCGCCGACCTGCGGGAAGCCAGCATGGCGCAGGCGGTGGAGGCGGGGCGTGTCCAGATCATCGATTATGCGCCCGGTTCCGAGCCGACGGGCTCCAACGGGCCCCTGAAGCTGGCCATCGGCTTGGTGCTGGGACTCTTCCTCGGTGCGGGCGGGGCTTTCGTGGCAGAGTCCTCCAACACCGCCATCCGGCGTCCCCAGGACGTTGCAGGCGTCCTCGGGGTACCGCAGCTCGGGGTCGTCCCGCGGATCGAGATCAATGGCGATCGCGGCCTGAGGCGGCTGACGTCCGCGATCACCGAAGGCTCCCGACGAACGGCGTTCGGAGGCACCGGGAATATCAACGCCGAGGCGGTGCGCAAAGCGGCGGAAGCATATCGAACTCTGCGGAGCAACCTGATCTTCACCGCGAGGAACAGCTCGATTCAGACCCTGGTGGTGACCAGCGCATCTCCGGCGGAGGGGAAGACGACTACGGCGGCCAACCTGGCTGCGTCCTTTGCGCATCAGGGCTTCAACATCCTGCTCATCGACGCCGACCTCCGAAACCCGCGGCTTCACCGCGTGCTGTCCACCGATCAGGAGCCCGGTCTGGCAGAGGTTCTCACCGGCGAGCGGGAGCTCGAGGACGTGGTCCGGATTACCTCCTGCCCCGGGCTCCGCCTCATCCCGGCGGGGGCGCGAACGCTGAACGCCGCCGAACTGCTGGGACTCCCATCCCTGCGCGACATTCTCGTGGAGCTGGGGAACAGCTACGACCTCGTCGTGGTAGACAGCCCGCCCGTTCTCGCGGCCACCGACGCCGCCATCCTCGCCGCGCAGACAGATGCCGTGCTGATGGTGGTGCGAGCGGGGACCACGGAGCGCCAGGCGGCCGAGGAGGCGATGCAGCAGCTCGCCTTTGCCGGCGGACACGTGGTGGGGGCGGTACTCAACGATCCGGATGCCGAGTTGCCGCGCTACGGGGTCTACTATCCCCGGTATTCGTACGGTAACGCGGCGCAGCTAGGCTAGGCCGGGCGACGGATGCAAGCGACTCGTTCCGTCGTCCGATCGCGCGAAGCGGTCATGAACCGTCCTGGCGTGGGTAGTTCGAAGGTCACCCCCGGGGCCCGCGTACCGCGCGGGTTCGGGTCGACGATCGGTATTTCTGAATCGAGCTAATGCGTGCTGCATCGTCACATCGGCCAGTAAGCTCGGGAAACGGCGCAGAGGCACCGGAAGCGGCTGTCGCTTCCCGGGTAGATGCGCAGCGCGAGGAGTTCCTCCCAGGCCCCGACGGAATCCGGGCGGGCGCCCGAAAGCTCGAGACATCCCTGCCGGACCTCTTCGTGGTCGGCGGCCAGCAGCAGGCCCTGCGGCCGCTACACGCAGGGCTGCAGCCCTGGTATCGCTATCGGAAGGGGGTGGTGCTCTACGTCCGCACCGCCGACGAGACGATACAGACGGCGCTGGAGTACGTCTCGCCCCCTGAAGTCTGCGCTCCTGACAACCCGCCCATCCTCTTCAAGCAGGGCACCCTGGTCGACGGGCGCCTCTACCTGTGCACGCAGACCGAGGTGATGGTCTACAGCGTGCCCGAGATGGAGCGGCTGCATTACATCTCACTCCCCTGCTTCCACGACGTACACCACGTTCGGCCCACACCAGAGGGCACGCTGCTGGTGGCCAACACCGGGCTGGACATGGTGATGGAGGTATCGCTCGAAGGAGAGGTGCTGCGGGAGTGGAGTGTTCTGGGGACCGATGTCTGGACGCGCTTCTCTACCTCGGTCGATTATCGGCTGGTGCCGAGCATGAAGCCGCACCAGTCACACCCGAATCACGTCTTCTATGTAGGTCAGGACATCTGGGTCACCCGATTCGAGCAGCGCGACGCGATCTGCCTGACCGATCCCGGCAAGCGGATCGACATCGGTCTCGAGCGCGTGCACGACGGAGTGAGCGCCGATGGATGCCTCTACTTCTCCACCGTGGACGGAAAGATCGTGATCGTGGACGAGGCGACTCTGAAGATCCAGGAGGTGCACGATCTCAACCGCATGAGCGCCCCAGGCGAGCTGCTGGGGTGGTGTCGCGGTCTTCACGTGGAGGGAGCCCGGATCTGGGTTGGATTCTCCCGCCTTCGCCCCACTCGCTTCCGCGAGAACATCAGCTGGGTGGTGAACGGCTTCCGGAGGATCCTGCCGACACGGATTGCCTGCTACGACCTGGAACGCAAGGTCTGCCTCAAGGAGATCGATCTCGAGCCGTACGGGATGAATGCGGTGTTCAGCTTGCATGCCGCGGGTGGCTGAGTCGACATTCGCCGCCACCGTTTCGCGTATGCTCGCGCGCGACCTCCGGGCTGGCGCTGGTACCCCTATCCGTGCAGGCATAGGATTGGATCTGCGATTCAAGGAGTTTCCGCCGGGCCTGGGCCACATCAAGGTTCCCGTCACCTCCCGCGACGCGGCCATCGCCGCCCTCGTCCTGTACGCGCCGTGCCGACCGCGCGCGGTGTGGATGAGCCGCGCGGCCCACCTCTTCTTGCGACTGTTCGGCGCGGCCGCCATCCCCAGCCGCTCGGTACTCTGGCGGCCCCCCATGGAGCCAGAGACCTGGGAAGGACTGTGCGCCCTCTGGCGTCGGGAGGTCGCGGATTTCGATGAGGTGGTGGTGGCGGAGCGCGCCCAGAGCACCCGCACCGGGTTTGCCGCCCTCCTGCTGCGTAATGGACGGCCAAGAGCATTCGCCAAAGTCCGGCGCGGAGGGCTGGCTTCATTGGAGGCTGAACAGGAGGTGGTGAGCCGCGTCTGGCGTGCCCGGCCGCGGTCCTTTGCGGTGCCCGAGCCCCTGGGCCTGGGCGGCTATGGGGACTGGAACTACCTGGCGTCCGCACCCCTGCCGTCGGCTGCACACCGTGTCCCCCGTCGCCCACCGGTTCGCGAGATCGTCGGCGAGATCGCCGACGTCCTCGAGTCGCTCGACCGCGGGGCGGTGCCAGCCCACTGGCGGCCCATGCACGGTGATCTGACCCCCTGGAATCTGCGAGAGATGCCGAGCGGGCAGCTCTATCTCTACGACTGGGAAGATGCGGGTTGGGCCCCGCCTGGCGCGGACGAGGTGTTCTACCGGGCGAGCGCCGCCGTCACCGGCAGGGAGACGTCCTGGCCGACCCTCCCGGAGGAGTATCACGAGGCGGTGGCCTTCTGGAAGGCGCGTATCCCCATGCGGGTGGGGTCCCATAAGCGTGATCGGGCGCTCGACGCGGCGATGATGGCGGCGCTGGAGACGATGACGCAGGCCGGCCTGGGGAATGGCGTGCCCGTCGGGCGGGTATCGAGGTGAGCATGCGGTACACGGTGGGGCGACGATGAAAGCCCGTTCCCGAATCCCCGCTGGAGTCATCGACTCCGGACTGGCGTCGCTGGCCACCTTCGGCGTCGGCCTCTTCGCGATTCACAGCTTCGACCCGGCGCTGCTGGGCGGGTACGCGCTCGCGTTCGCCGCGTTCAACCTGCTGGTCATCCTGCCCCGCGAGCTCGTCTTCGTACCGGCGGAAATCGCGGCCGTTACTTACGCTTCCGAAGCGCGGCTGTCGCTGATCGGCCGCACACTCTCGCTCGGCTTGTTGCCGGCGCTCGCGGCGGCGGTCATGGTCTCCTTCTGGAGCCTCGCCGCACCGGCCGACATCCCTACGACTGCGATCTTTCCGCTTACCGTCACCACCGCGATCTGCACCTTCCTGTCGCCCGTGCAGGATCACCTTCGCCGCATGCTGCATATCGGCGAGCGATCCTGGCTTGCGACAGCGATCTCTGTAATCCAGGTCGCGATGACGGCGCTAGCAGTGGTGGTCGCGGTGCGTCTCGAGGTGCCGGCGGCCTGGATTCCGTTCGGGGCGCTCGCCGTTGCGAACCTGGTCTCTCTGGCCGTCGGGGGAGCGATGCTGGGGCTCAGTGCGAGGTCCGAGCCTCCTGACGCCCCAGCGCTGCAGCTGTCCGCCCTCGTGATCTCGGGTAAGTGGCTGCTCGTCGGGGGACTGCTGGGGCCTGCGAGCGTTTTTGTCGCCTCGGTATTGGTCACACACCTGGCCGGCGCAGAGGCGCTGGGCTTCGCCGAGGCGGCCCGCGTGATCTCGCGGCCGCTGCCGGTGCTGGCGGCCGGCATCTCCGCGGTGCTTCGACCGCTCTCGATCGAGGCGGCCCAGAAGAAGCAGCTTCCGATCGCGCGGCATGCCTCGCGCCTGTACCTGAAGTTGATGGGGGCGTGCGGCCTCCTCTACCTGCTGGTCGCGGGCGCGGATGTCCCGTGGAATCCGCTCGCGGCCATTCTGCCGAACGGCTACATGATCTCCGGGCTCGCGGCGGCCACCATCATTGCGGAGACATTCAGCGTCCTGCTCTTCCCTTACCGCTACGAGCTGCTCGGCGGTGACCGCGTGGTCGCGCTGACCGTCATCGAGGGAGTGGGTGCGTTCTTCCGCTGCGTCGTCACGGCGATCATCGCCGGAATGGTAGCTTCGTTCGCGATGCCGCTCGGACTGATGATCATGACCGTCGCGCGGGGCTTCGGCTTCCACATGAAGCTCCGCGGCCTGTACGAGCCCGAGAGCGAACGTCCGCGGCCGGACGAGGAGGCGGTGCATCCGGTCAGCGGCGATGCCACGCTGGTACGAGGATGATCGCGCACGCGCCGGACCGGTTCGCGGGCACCAAGCCTCTCGCGCAGTGGCCCGAGGCTCCGGCCGCCATGCGCTTCGCCCGGCCGGGTTGGATCGATCTGGCGGTCTTCCTGATGCTCTTCTCCGGGCCGCCCAGGCTGCGCGTGCGTGACGCCACCGCCTCTCTGCGCGGCGAGACCGACGCTGCCGTCCTCCTGCGTCTGTTCGTCTGGGCAGCCGGCCTCATCTGGATCCTCTACCGGCTCTACCCGTTCCTGGTCTCCCGCGGGATCGTGCCGCGGATGTCGCTTCCGCAGATCCTCGGGATCGTTCTCTCCCTCGTGCTGGCGGCGGGCGTCTTTGTCGCCCCCGGTCCGGGCCTCACTGCCTTCGCCGTCTACCAGCTCGTGGTCATGGTGGTATTCAGCTGGCTTTACGTGCAGCTGTACGGGCCGGACGCATACGTGCGTCATCTCTTCTGGGGGTGCCTGCTCCTCACCATCGCCATTCTCTGTGCCTGGGCGTTCATGCCGGAGCTGGTGGTGCGGCGGGGAAGGGTGCGAGGAGATCTGATCGGTCCGTCCGGGGCCCTGGCGGCCATGGGCCTTACCCTCTGCCTGACCGGCACCGTGCGACTGAGGCGCTGGGTCTTCCTGTCCGCGTCCGTCCTGTTTGCGGTGCTGCTCATTGCCGCGCAGACCCGGACCGCCTTCGGCGGCTTCATACTCGCCGCACTGCTCGGGCTGCTTTTCCGCTACGCGGGGCCCATCCGGAAATTCTACGCTTTTGCGGCGATCGCCACGCTGGTTGCGGCGCTCTTCGGCTTGCTGGAGGCGGGAGGCGAGTACGCGATTCGGGAGGAACAGAGCCTCGCGACGATGAGTGATCGGATCCCGCTCTGGAGCCACCTCATCGGCACGATGATGCGCGAGTCACCGGCGATCGGTCTCGGCTACTACTCCGCGTCGCGGGTGCTCGGACCGCAGTACAACGAGAATCTCGGCAACGCGCATTCCGCCTTTGTGGAGATCCTGGTGGGCGGTGGCCTGGTGGGTGGGCTGCTCTTCTTCGCCCTCTACGCGGTGCTGATCGCCTACTCGGCCCGGCTCCTCCTCTTCGGACGATCGTCGTCGCTGGTCTTTGCCGTGCTGGGGCTCTTCCTCATCACCTTCGTCATGTCGGTGACGAACACGGAGGGCGTGCAGGGGGGCCCCATCGGCTTCACCTTCTGGTCGATGTGCGCGTTGATCCCGGCGACCTGGGAGAAGCTGATGCGGGAGGGGCTCTGGGAGCCGACGGTAGCGGGTTCGAATGGTGTCGGCCCGGAGAGACGATGGATCTCCGCGGCGCCGGTCTGAGCGGGATCGCAGCGGACTGGTAGGGTCTGATGAATCGCTGCTTCCCCCGAGAGAATCGCCCGTACGGCGCCAGTGCCGTACGGGCGAATCCTCCCGAGCAGGGCGGAGCTTCCGCCTTCTCAGAGCGGCGAGTTGACCGTTCCCTCGGACCCGTTCGCCTCCCATCCGAGCTTCGCTCGCATGTCCGCGATGGTGCGGATCCATCCGGTGTGCTTCCAGTAGGTCATCTCGATCACCGACCCCTTCTCGTAGCGGTTGTAATCCGCCGTCACGTTCATGTCGGCCGGCGTGGTGATCTTCGCGCCGCCGGGGTGAATGTTGGAGCGGGCTACCCACCCCTTGAAGAAATTGTGGGTGATCGCCACGTCCTTCAGCGGATAGGCGCTGCCACGATCCGCGTACACCAGTTTGACCGAGTGCGGGTTTGCGACGAAGAGGTTGCCCTTCAAGGTCACCTTGCTGCTGTTCGCCACCGTCACGCCGGCGACGCTGTTGCTGGCGAAGACGTTGTTCTCGACCAGCCCGGGCCCGTGACTCACCTCGATGAACAGGCCGTGCCCGCTCTCGTTGAAGTTGTCGTGAAGGTAGCTGTTCCGCACGGTGAAGTTCGTGTTGTTCGTGTCGAACCAGATCCCCGGGCCGTTGTTCTCGTAGCTCTCTACGTTGTCGACCAGCGTGCCGGTGGTGTGATAGAACTTCATCACCTTGATCGAGTTGTCGCCGTACAGCGGGTCCGGTCGGTTGTTGTTGTGGCGCAGCACCGCGTCCTGGAGCGTGATCCAGCGAAGCAGGGGCTTGTCGATCGCCGCGGAGGCGGTAAGCGCAAGCGTGTGGTGGTTCTCGAAGGTGCTGCGCACGACGGTCACCGAATCACCACGGATGTCCAGCCCGCTGAAGCCCGCATCATCGAAGAGGCAGTCTTCGATGCGCCAGCCGCGGATCGCGGCGACTGCGGCTCGGTAGCGAATGTTCGGCTCCTCGGGGGCATAGTTGCGGAACACCAGGCCCCGCAGCGTCACGTAGACCGCCCCGTCCTGCTTCACCCCCCCATAGTACTGGGCCGGTGCGAAGTTGTACGACCCACCGGTCAGCACCACCTTCCCGCGCTCGGCCGCCTGGAAGACGATCCGCCGCTCCGAAGTCCCCGCATTGCGGACCGAGACCGATTCACGGTACGTCCCGGCGGCAATGGTGACGACATCACCAGCCTGCGCCACCTGCGCCGCCTTGTTGATGGTGCGGAACGGCGCACTCAGCGTTCCCGGGTTCGCGTCGTCGCCGTTGGGCGAGACGTAGTAGGTCGTGCCGCCCGCCGGAGAGAGCAGGGAATACGTTCCCTGACCGAAGCCGCGGGGACGAATCCCCTGGAGCACGGCCGCGTACGCGCTGGGCTGAGGAGCGGGTTCGATCTCGACGGGGCTCGTCGGCTCCGTCGCCCCGGGCTGTGTCGCCGCCTGCTCGTCCGGAACGGCCTGGGCGAGCGGCACGATGACCACGGTGTACATCTCAGCCCCGGCCAGGCTTCCAGCATTGCCGCCCAGGACCACCTTTCCGGCCTGGAACGTCCTCCCGTAGAGGAGGTGCGTGTTCTGCTCGCGGGTCTTGGTGATGACCACGCTGTCCCCGGTGGCCTGGAAGCCGAGCTCGGCGACCCAGGCCGGCACTTTAGTGCCGTTGAACGCCACGTAGACGGCCGACTCGCGATCCAGCTGGAAGGAGAGGAAAGCGTTGCCGGTCGACAACTGATCTCCGTTGGCGGTACGGAGGTACGGCGCGCCCTCCAGGGCAACGGGGACGTAGGTGTACGTATATGCGCGGTCGATGTAGGCCTTGGCGCCCTGAGTGAGGCCGTACGCCACTTCGTAGCTGCGCCCGGACTGCGCTGTCACCCCGCCCACCAGGGAGCCGATGTAGGTCGGTTTCACCGCAATCGTATACATCTGGGCGGAGCCGCCGTCGGCCCGGTTGGTCCCCAGGCGGATGGTGCCAGCGCGGAAAGTCGCGGCATAAATGGCGTAGGCGTTCTCCTCAGCCGCTTTCGCCACGACGATGCTGTCACCGGTCGGCCGGAAGCCGAGCTCATGCAACCAGCTCGGCGTGGCCGGCCCGTGGTACGCCACGTAGACCACTGCGTCCCGCGTCAGCTCGAAGGTGAGGAAGGTGCCGGAGCCGGAGAGGGCCTGGTCGCCATTCGCCGTGCGGATGTACGTCAGCCCCTTCAGCGTGGCAGGGACGTTCTTGTAGACGTACGTCCGGTCGATGTAGACGCGGGCGCCGTCCGCGAGCCCCTCGGCCGCCGCGTACGGGCGTCCGGAGGCCGCCTCGATGTAGGTGATGAGGCCCGAGTCCGCGAGCGTGGAGCTCTGCTCCTGCGGCACGGGAGCGAGCGGCGAATCGGAGCAGGCGCCGAAGAGCAGCGCCAGAAGGGCGGCCGCGGCCCTGCCGCGGACTGCGCGCATCTTGGCCACCCCCCCGCCAATTCCGGGCTGCGAAAAAGCGGAGCGACGGCTCCGCTGATCGTGAAGTCTGGTCCAGCGTGTCCTGATCATTGGAGGAATCGGTGCGTCGTGAAGCGCGACCCGACTTGGTCGCGCGTACCTCTGTTCTTCGGCGCACCGAGCCAACGAGCCCGGCGCGCTCAGCAGATGTCCCTAAACAGACGAGACATGTTTTACGTTGCTGGGCGGCCGAGCTTGCCTGACGTGCGTGCTCCGTCAGTACCTCAACACTGCGCCTCCGGGCTTTTCCCGGATCCCACTTGACAGCAACCGACTCGCCTCATGGCGAGTCGCGTGCCGTCTCGTCGGGTTTTCGTAAGTGGCTTTATAGCAACTACTTATGATTTGACTGCGGATCGACGATGCGTCAGATGCCGTCGCAAAGTGAGAGAACCGGGGAGATCTGCAAGCCGATAAGATCGTGCCGGCGTGATGCAGATACTGTCCTCACATGTCACAGCACTGGCTGTCGGGGCCTTGACGGGTGGGTGGCGGTGAGGACCGATCGTTCCGCCACGCGAGGTGGGAGAGGCGGGAGCGTACTGGGTCGCATTCGACAAACGGGCCATGCCGATGGCCATAGAACGGGTTGAGCGATGAATTGGACCAGCAACTCTTCCTCCACGGACGCGCCCTCGTCGGGGGGCGACCGCCCGCCGGGGGAGGTGCGGCCGGCGGACGACTCCCGCACGTTGCGGAGAGGAGCGATGGAGAAGGCCCCCAACTTCATGGTGGTGGGCGCGGCGAAGGCGGGAACGACTTCGCTGTATCACTATCTACAGCAGCACCCGGACGTCTTCATGCCCGTGGAGAAGGAGCCGCACCACTTCTCACAGGTACGTCCCGATCCGGCCAAGCGGGCGTTCTATAAGCACATTCCGGATCGTGCCACTTACCTCGCTCTCTTTTCAGGCGTCCGCGCGGAGCGGGCCATTGGCGAGGCCAGCACGTCGTATCTCTGGGATGAGGAGACGCCGCGGCGGATCCGGGAGTTCAATCCCGCCACCCGCATCATCATCATGCTGCGGGAGCCGGTACAGAGGGCCTATTCACACTACCTCAACGACGTCCGGGAGGGCTACGAGAAGCGGCCCTTCCTGACCGCGATCGAAGAGGATCTGCGGGCGGAGCGCAAGGGCTGGGGGGTTTCCAGCCTGTACGTGGATCTCGGGCGCTATTGCGAGCAAGTGCGCCGCTACCTGGAGTTCTTTCCAGGACAGGTGCTCGTCCTGTTCTTCGAGGAGTTCATCCGCGATCCGCGGGCGGCGCTGCGGCAGACCTTCAGCTTCCTCGGGGTGGATCCCGAGTTCGCCGAGCAGGTCGAGCTCGAGATCCATAACCCCTACGCGGAGCCGACCTCCCTGGGCCGCGTGCTGCTCGGCAGCGGCATGGCGCGCACCGCGGCGCGGATCCTGGTGCCGCGAGGGGTCCGCGCCGCCGCGCGCGATAGGATGCTCAAGGTGAAGCCCAAGCCGAGCATGGATACGCGCGCGGGGGAGCTTCTCTCGCGCGTGTACGCCGGCGAAGCCGAATGCCTCGCCGAGTTGCTTGGCCGCCCGGTTCCCTGGTCCACTACCGCACCCGCCGCCCCTTCTTGAGGTCCGGCCTCGCTCCCCCGGGCCGGCCTCCGCAAAGCGCAAGGTTGGGCCCTGGCGCCCTCTACACACCCGCATCACGGCTCGGCGGGCGTGGAGCAGCCTGGGGTTGAGGTTAGATACCCTAGGGCTAATGAGGCGCCAGAGCGGCTACTCAGAACCGCTCCGGCGCCGATATGGATGCGGGACATCCCGCCGTGTTGACACCCCGATTGCAGGCTGCGACGCTCACACCCCCACTATACCTCCGCGGGGTTTCGCTCCGCACCAGCCCGCCGCAGCATTACATCGGCGGGGTCACCGTCCCTACTCGCCCATTCTGCTCCCACCCCAGCTTGGAGCGCAGCTCGCTGACGCTGCGGAGCCACCCGGTCTGCTTCCAGTACGACATCTCGGGCACGGTTCCGGGATCGTAGGTGTTATAGTCCGCCATCAGGTTCATCTGTGCGGGGGTACGGGTTTTTATCCTACTTCCACCGGGGTGGATGTTCGAGTCTCGCTGCCAACCCTTGAAGGCGTTTCGCGTGATGCGAACGTTGCCGAGGTCGTACCCCTCCTTCCGATATTCGTCAACCAGGTGAATCGAGCGGGCGTTGCGCACGAACAGGTTGTGATTGATGGTCACTCCGGTGCTGTTCGCCACGGTGACCCCGGAGACCGAGTTGCCCGCGAAGATGTTGTTCTCCACGAGACCCGGAGACTTGCTCACTTCGATGAACAGCCCGCGGCCGCTCTCCCCGTAGTTGTGGTGGAGGTAGCTGTTTCGCACCACGTAATTCGTATTGTTCGTGTCGAACCAGATCCCCGGCCCGAAGTTCTCGTAGCTCTCCACGTTGTCGACCACCGCATCCGCCGTGTGGTAGAACTTCATCACCTTCATGGCACCGTCTCCGTAGAGAGGGTCCGGGCGGGTGTGATTGCCGCGGATGATCACGTCGATGAGCCGCGGTCGCCTCAGCTTCCGCTGCCAGGTCTCCGCCGAGGCCGTAACCGCGAGCGTATGGTGATTCAGGAAGGTGCTGCGGACCACCGTCACCGAATCCCCTCGAATGTCCAGTCCGGAGTAGCCCGCGGCGTCGAAGAGGCACTCCTCGATCTTCCAACCCCGGATCGCGGCTACGGCCGCCCGGCGCTTTATGTCGGAGACCAAGGGCGCGTAGTTGCGGAAGACCAGGCCGCGGAGGGTGACGTGAATGGCACCGTAGTTCTTCACCCCGCCGTAATACTCGGCCGGCGTGAAATTGTATGAGCCTCCGGTGAGCACCACCTTCCCTCGACCGGTCGCCTGGAATACGATGGGGCGGCCGGCGGTGCCGCCATTGCGCACGCGAACCGACTCCCGGTATGTCCCGGGGCGGATATTCACCACGTCGCCCGCCTTTGCGACCTGCGCAGCCTTGTTGATGGTGCGGAAGGGGGCGGAATACGTCCCTGGATTGCTGTCGCTGCCGTTGGGGTCTACGTAATACGTCCTGCCACCCGTCTTGGGCTGGAGCAGTGTGTACGTGACCTTGCCGTATCCTCGCGGGCGAATCCCCTCGACGATCGAGGAAAAGCCGCTCCCCGTCGAGACTGCGGTGGTGTACAGTTCCTGAGGACGGATGATCACCGTGTACATCTCGGCAGACCCGCTCCCCGCGCGGTTACTGCCGAGGGTGACCTTCCCGGCGGAGTAGGCCCGCACGTACAGGTCGTGCGTTTTCTTCTCCCGCTCTTTGGCAATCACCAGTCGCTCGCCCGTAGGCTTGAAGCCGCGTTCCGTCACCCACGCCGGCGGCTTGCCATTGTAGGCAATGTAGACGAGCGACTGTCGCTTCAGCTGGAAGGTCAGAAAGCTGCCGTTTCCGGAGACCGCCTGGTCCCCGTTGGCGGTGCGGATGAAAACCTGCCCTCGTACGAGGTCAGGCACACTTTGATAGGTATAGGTGCGATCGATATACGCGCGCTTCCCCCCACTGAGATAGCTTACCGCTATATACCGACGCCCCGAGGCAGCATGGATGTCGCTCAGCAGGTCGGCCGGGGCCACGGCCTCGTTCGCCTCGCCGGGTGTCAAGCTCGATTCGGCTTGAGGCGCGACCGGATCGTCCGTGCAACCGGTCACAGAGATCAGCAGGAGCGGGAGCACCAGCGAGAGCCTCCCGCCGAGGCGGCTCCAACGCGGACGCAACCGGTCGCCGGTGCAGGCGCCAGCGACGGCCCGAGCGAGGACGCCGAGCGCACTACGAGTCAGGTTCCGATTCATCGTCCTCATGAGTGTGTGGTTGTTGGATTGCGGTCCGGGGACACGCGCCCGTTTCCTCCGCGTGGCTGGGATCGAAAAAGGCCGCCAGCCGCGCTTTTCCACGCCAGAGGCGTGGATTGGCGTTGCTGGCGGCCAGGCGAGCATGACGGAAGATTCCGCTGTAGCCCCTTGACTCTGCGTCGCCGCCTTTCGACGGCTTTGCTCTTGGCAGCAACGATCCCGTGTGGCGGGGCGGCCGCTATCGCGGCCTGCTCCCCCTGCCATTCAGGAGCATTCAGATCACCTCGTCAGAGCATTCACCGCCAATAGGCGGAGACGCCCCGCGGACGATCAGACCATCAACTTCTAGCCCGCGCTTGATTCGCGGCGGATCTTCTCGAAGCGCGGCCACGGCGTGGTCGACGCCGGTTCGCCTCGTGCCGCTGGTACATACGAAAATGGCCGCCAGCGCTCGGATTTTTCCGCCACATCGGCGGAAAAGTCCGTTGCCGGCGGCCAGGCTGGCATGGCGGTGGAAGCCGCTTTAGCCCCTCAGCTCTGCGCCACCGCCTTTCGGCGGTTTTGCTCTTGTCAGCAACGATGGATTGTAAGCGATGCCAGCACGGGTCCAACACACCCGTGCTCGCCAGGAAGGCTATGCCAGCCTCCGAGTCGACCGACGCGCGCCCTCAGGCGAGAACGCGCCGGCGAGATCACTACATGGATGCGTCGAGGAAGTCCTAAAATAATCCTTCGCGCATCCGAGCGCAAGGGTTATGTGAAGGACCGGCTCAGGCCTCGGCGCGCGCCACCGCTACCTGCGGAAGTGCGAGCCAGCTGCTGAGATCGCGCTGCAGCAGCACGGAGAGCCGCTCCACGTCGTCGCGGAATCGCTCGACGAGCATCTCTCGAGTCTCCGGTCGCATTGGCGGAGGACGTCGAATGTTCAGCTTCGTCAGGTTCGCCCGCAAACGTCGCGCTTTTCCCGGAGCGAGCCGGCGAATGAGCTCCTTCCCAGGGAAACGCGCGTTCAGCAGGTGGCCGAGCGCATTCGAGCGGAACTCCCCGCTGCGATTGAACACGTCACGCGTCACCAGCTCGAGGTCCGTGGACAGCCCCAGGAAGGCGAGAATGTCCCTGCACAGCCCGGTCGCGTCGCGCACGAGGTCCTCGAAGAGGTAGATGCGCACCGCCTCCTCTCCGAACACCTCGAGGTATCTCTCGACCTGTGGACAGTACCTGCCGCTCTCCACGTAGTGGAAGCGAAAATTCTCCCCCGCCGCAATCCGCTCCGGCTCCGCCTCCAGCGCCTCCTCGAATCCGAGCGGCTCCACGAACTGGTTGCGATTATACCAGTAGAACGAATATGCCCGCTCGATGGGATTCCGCAGCACCATCATGATCCTGGCATTCGGCTGCAACTGTCGAATGCGTCGCGGCGCGTTGACCGAATAGAGGTAGGATGTGGAGAGGTCCCCTGCCAGCTGGTCGTCGCGGCATGCGGCGAAAAGGCGAAGGTACTCTTCGTCGTTTGCCAGCTTCGGAGCGTATCTGTGCTCGAAATCCGAAAAGTAATGCGGCTCCTTCATGTGGGGGACGAAGATCGCCGGATGCTGTGTCAGATAGTCGAACAGCGACGTCGTCCCTGCTTTCGCTGCACCCACAATGAAAAAGTCGGGAATCTTCATGGAGCACGAATCTGCTCTGGCCGCCGATCGTCACCTTCGGGGCGATACGGGCGGCCGGTTTCCAAGTCCAGATCAGCCGGCCTGGGCGGCGGGCGCACGCTCCGGAACGGTCGCCCCGGCAGGTCGCCGTTTGAGCGCCGCATCATAGACCGCCATCAACCTGTGGTAGTTCGTCTCCGCCGTATACCGGTTCAGGTACTCCTGGCGGGCTCGCCTTCCCATCTCCTCCATCTCTGCAGCATGGTCACGCGCCCACGCCACCGCGGCCAGCAGGTCCGTCGGCCTACCGGCATCGAAGTGCAGGCCGGTCTCCCGATCTCGCACCAGCTCGGCTGCTGCCCCTAGCCGGGCGGCGATCACCGGTGCCCCCGTGGCGAACGCCTCCAGGATCGTGAGCCCGAATGCCTCGTACCACTCCGAGGGGAAGACCAGGAAGCGGGCTTCCTGCATCAGCCGCGTGACTTCCTCGCGCGACCGACGCCCCAGCCATTCTACGCCCGGGATTTCGGCGCCGAAGAGCGAAGCGAGCGGTCCATCCCCAACGACCTTGAGAGGCACGCCCGGGCTCCCCGTAGACCATGCCTCCAGCAGCGTACGCACCCCCTTTTCCTCGACCAGTCGGCCGACGTACAGCGCGAAGTCGCCCCGGTGCTGCCCCACGCCCGGGTCGACCACGAGGAAGTGTGGCTTGACCGCGATCCGCTCCGCCGGCAGTCCCCCCTGCACGAATTTGTCTCGCAGGAACTCGGTGGGGGCGATGTACATGTCCACCGCGCGGTTCCAGGTGCCGATCGCGCGGTGGACGGTGTTGTGCGCTACCACGCCCAGCGACGCGGTGATGCTCCCGCGGTAGCAGGCGTGCCTCACCGCCGGCCATGGAACCGCCTTCCCCAGGCACGCTTCACACACCTTCCCCTCACGGTAGAAGGTGGTTCCCGGGCAGAGCAGCCGGAAATTGTGCAGGGTGTGTACGACGGCAGCCCCCTCGGACCGAGCGGCGTAGTAGGCGGCCGGGGAGACGAGCGGGAAAGTGTTGTGGAAATGGACGACCTGTGGGCGTTGCGACCGGCAGAGGGCGCGCAGCTGGTCGGCGGCCTCGCCATTCCACAGGGTTTTCCGCGCAAGCGTGGCGGAGCTCAGGCCGACGATGGCGTCGTTGTGGACGGTGAAGTGCGACACCGTATGGCCCCGCTCGCGGAGCAGATCGGTCTCTGCCGCGAAGACCTGGTCCTCGCCGCCGGGCTGCTGGTAGAAGTTGTGAACGATCAGTACACGCATTGCTGCCGGCCGTCCGGTGATCGCTGAGCCCGCTATGGGTTGCAGACGACCGAAGCCGCCGGCGGGTCACTTTCCCGACGGGAAACCCCGACGAGATTAACCCACCGGCGGCGCGAACTGACCTTAATCGCCCGCTCTAAGAGCCCGCAGCTCGGTTGCCTCGGGGGACGCTGGCCAGTGTGCGCAGGCTCCGTTCCCCGCGCCGGCAATCTACGGCACCTCGACCCGGAAGCTCACGTCTACCCTCGGCGCTCCGAAGTACCTCCAGGTCCCGGCCTGATCGAGCCTGATTCTACAGATTCCCGGGGCGATCGCCGAGACCGTTGGCCCTTCGGAGAGCCTGCACACGTCCCGCGTCTGACTCCTGAACCTCACTGGGCTGGGGGACCCACCACCCTCGGCGGCCATGGGGTAGCTGGCACCGACGTAGCCCGTGTCCGGCGGTAGAAGGGTGGGGACGATGCGCTGCTCCGAGAGTGCCTGGTTCTCCCGGTGCTTCCCCCAGCATTCGAAGGCGTCGTCGGTCCGGACCGCGCAGGTGAAGTAGTATCCGCCGCTCAACTGGCGGTACTTGCCCGCAAAGGCGGTCCGCGTGGCCGGCGCCTGTCCCCAGCCATTGCCGCCCCAGCATTCCGCTACCCCGTCCGAGCGCAATCCGCAGGTATGCCAGGCTCCGGCTTCCACCGCGACGAAGCTTCCCGTGCTCGCGCTGCGGGTGGGCGGCGCCTGACCAAACTGGTTCAGATACCAGCACTCGACGCCCCCATCGTCTCGCAGGGCGCAGGTATGGTTTTCCCCCGCCGTGACCTGCACGAACTTGCCGCTGGCCGGCTTCCGTGTCGACTTGTACAATCCCCAGCACTCGACCGCGCCGTCGATCCTCAGCGCGCAGATGTGCCGATTGCCGAAAGCGAGCTGAGTGAAATAGCCCCTCTGGGCGCCCTTCTCTAAGGGATAGCGCCACAATTCCCCCTCATACCCCCAGCACTCCACCGCGCCGTCATCCCGTAGTGCGCAGCTCTGGAAGTCTCCCACACCCACTTGTGTGTAGACCCCGGTCCTGGCGGTCCTCAGCGCCGGAGCGCGTCCATCGACATTGTTGCCCCAGCATTCCACTGCGCCGTCGTCCCGCAGGGCGCAGGCGTGATCCTTGTGGGCGGCCACCTGCACGAAGCCTCCAACGGAGGGCGTCTTCGTACTCGGATCCGCCCCGTAGTCGGATTGCCCCCAGCAGTTGACATATCCGTTTGCGCGCACCGCACAGGCGTATCCTTCGCCCGTGCTCACCTGCGATACGGTGTACCACGGCGCACTGCTGGCGTCCACCTTCGCCGTGGCTGTCACGGTGTGCCCCATCGAATCGGTGACCTCGAGCCGTGCGGTATAGTTGCCGGGAGACTCGTAGGTATGCCCAGGCCCCGGACCAATGCCGCTGTGCCCGTCCCCGAAATCCCAGGTATAAGTCAGCGCGAGATCGAACTCGGGGGCCGTCTCCGCGGTCCCGACGAACTGGACCATGGTGCGGGCGGCTGCGCTGTACGGGCCGCCCGCGTCCGCGGACAGAACGCCGTCTCCGACTGGGCGAACGATGACGGTGTACATGTCGTAGTGCGAATCGCCGATCGGCGGGAGTGCGACCTGCCCCGCCGGAAAGACCTTCGCGTACAGGCGGGTCCGGCCCAGTTGCGTGGGCTTGTTGATGTAAAGGTGATCCCGGACGAACCTGAAGCCAGCCTGGCTGAACCATTCCGGCTCTGATCCGCTGCGCAGGGTCAGGAACACCACCGCTTCGCGGTCGATCCGGAAGGTCATCAGGGTGTCGAGCGTCGCGATTCTGTCGCTCTGTCGCGTCTGGATGTAGGTGGCGCCCTGAAGGAATCGGGGGACTTCGTCGTAGATGTAGGGGCGATCGATGTAGGTCCGCGCGCTGTCGGTAAGCCCCGTCGCAACAACGTATTCGTAGCCGGTCGCGACCTGGAGATCCGTTATGTTCACCGTGTTGGCCGCGCTTGCGACCGCGCGATTCTCTCCCGAGGTCTCGGGGTCCAATTGGGGATCGGAGATGGCGTTGTCGGAGCAAGCACCGATTCCTACAACCAGGGAACACAGCGCGGCCCTGCACAAACGCGGGAAGATCGTGGGCATGGCCCTGACCCGGTGGATGGAAGGTGGGAAGCGCGTCCGGAGATTCCGGATCGGGGGGCTATACGCAACGTCCGGCGCCTCCTAGATGACGGATTAGAGTACTATAGAGTCACATTCTATGAGGTGAGTTCATCGTGGCTGGGTCCACGCAGACGAACGACAACCGGCGGGCGCGCGCAGTCTCGATGCGCTATGCACCCGCCGGCGTCGGTTGGCTCAGGGAACGGTGACCGGCGTGCTGAAGACCCATGTCGTACAGCTGGTACCGGCGCAGGCCCGCACCCCGTACTGATACGTTAGTCCTGACACGACGTTGCTGTCGGTGTGCTCCACCGCGTTTTGCGGCGGCGAAGCGATCCACCCCCACTCCCCCCAGGTGCCGCCACTCGTCTGCTGCCGGCGCATGAGGCGGAAAGAATCCTCACGGTCACTCGTGTCTGTCCAGCGCAGGCGCACCTGCGGCCCGGACACTGCGGTGGCACTCAGGTTGGTTGGGGCGCTGGGGGTCTGAGGCGTCCTCGCCTGGAAGCTCACCTGTACTTCCGGAGCGGGAAAGTATCTCGAGTTCCCGGCCTGATTGGCGGCGATGGTGCACGTGCCGGTGGCATTGGCCCACACCGTCCACCCGGAGAGCGTGCACACTCCTGGCGTGACGCTGCTGAACTTCACGGTGCTGCCGGAGCCGCCACCCACCGCGGCGATGGGATACCGTCCGCCGACGTACCCCGGGTTCGGTGGCGGCGACGTGAAGACGATGCGCTGCTCCGACCGCGCTTGCCCCTCCTTGTTCCTCCCCCAGCACTCGAAGGCGTAGTCGCTCCGGACCGCGCAGTTGAAGTAATACCCGCCGTTCAGCTGGTGGTACTGACCCACCGACGAGGTCTGCGTGGCTGGCGCCTGTCCCCAGCCGTTGCCGCCCCAGCACTCGGCCACGCCGTCCGATCGCAGCGCGCACGTGTGCCAACCGCCGGCGCTTACCGCGACGAAGCGACCGGTGGTCGCGGTCCGGGTGGGCGGCGCCTGACCGTATTGGTTCAGGAACCAGCACTCCACCACGCCGTCATTCCGCAGTGCGCAGGTATGGTCGTCCCCTGCAGTGACCTGCACGAACCTGCCGGAGGTTGCCGTGCGCGTCGATGCGAGCTGGCCCCAGCAGTCCACCGCGCCGTCGATCCTGAGCGCGCAGGTGTGATCGTCCCCGACCGCGAGTTGAGTGAAGTAGCCCTCCCCGGCAAGTCGTGTGGGGGGGGCCTGGCCGTAGCCGTTGCCGCCCCAGCACTCGACCACGCCGTCATCGCGCAGGGCGCAGCTGTGAACCTGCCCCACTCCAACCTGGGTGAAGACCCCGGTTGCGGCGGTCTTCAGGGCGGGAGCGCGACCATTGCCATTGTTACCCCAGCACTCCACGGCTCCGTCATCGCGAAGGGCGCAAGTGTGATTCTTGTGCGTTGCCACTTCTACGAAGCGCCCCGTGGACGCCGTTCTCGAAGCCGGAGCTTCTCCGTATTCCGACTGCCCCCAGCACTCGACTACCCCCGTCGCACGCAATGCGCAGGCGTATGCATCTCCTGCACTTACCTGCGATGCGGCGCGAGCCGGTGCATTGCCCACGTTTACTTGCGCTGTCGCTGTTACCGTGTTGCCCAGTGCATCGCTGACATGGAGCTGGGCGGTGTAAGTCCCGGGAGCCGTGTAGGTGTGCGTGGGCCGTGGGCCCGCTCCCGTGTGCCCATCCCCGAAGTCCCAGGTGTAGGTCAGCGGGAGATCGAGCTCCGGCACCGTCTGCGCGCTCCCTGCGAACTGGATCGACGTCCCGGCTGCACCGCTGTACGGTCCTCCCGCGTTGACGGATTGGACTCCGTCACCGGTAGGCCGCACGATGACGGTATACATCTCCCTGCGGGAGCCGTCGTTTGCCCCGAGCTCCACCCGCCCCGCAGGGAAGACCTTCGCGAACAGATAGTGGCGAAGCCGTTCTGAGGGTTTGACGATGAGCAGGTAATCCCGAATGGGCTCGAAGCCGGCCTCGGCGATCCATGGAGCCGGCGTACCCTCGTAGGCGATGTAGACTACCGCTTCGCGGTCGATCCGGAACGACATCAGCGTTTCGGGGGATGCCTCCTTATCTCCCTGTCGCGTCCGAATGTAGGTGTGCCCCTGTAGTGCTAGAGGGACGTCCTCATAGACGAAGGTTCGATCGATGAAGGCCCGCGCCCCGTCCTCCAGACCCGTCGCAACGACGTACTTGTATCCGGTTGCAACCTGGAGATCCGAGATGGTGACAGGCGTGGCGGCATTCGCGGCCGCGCGATTCTCTCCTGACGCCTCGCCGCCCAGTTCCGGCTCGGCGATGGAGTTGTCCGAGCAGGCACCGATTCCCAGAACAGCCAGACAACACAGCGTGAGGCTGCACAACCGCGCGAAGACCGTGGGCATGACCCTGACCCAGTGATTGGAAGGTGGGAAGCGCGTCCGGGAATGCCCGGATCGACGCGCCGTACGCACAGGACTGCGCCCGCGATCTTTAAGACTGACAGGTATGTCATAGCGTCACACTGCGCGCGCTGGAGCGACCGAAGGCAAACGCAGAGATCGCAGAAGGTGGCACGGAGGCCGTCTCTGCCCCTCCGCGGTAAGTCACTTGGGGCGGCGACAGGGAAGGATGTGGCGTGCGCGAGGCCTCGATCGTCTAGAGGGTTCGAGGCGGCCGGAAGCCGTGAAGCAACGTGCGGGCGGGGTGGGCGTCGCCCCGAGGCGCCCGGGGAATCGGCACGTGAGGCTCTGAGAACGAATGGTCATCGCAACGCTGACGCTGGTGCAGCCTTTTGCCGCTGCTCTCTACGCGATTTCTCCGGGCCGGGACTGGCCGGTCCTGCTGGTCGCCGCGCTTCTGGTGACCATCCTGGTGCGCCGGCAGCTAGGCCTTCGCTCCAGGCAGACGAGCGCCGCCAGAGACCCGCTGCTGGTGTTCCAGGCCGGCGGGATCAAGCGCGAGGAGCTCCCGGCGGACCGCTTGCCCCACCTCAAGCAAGTCCCGCATCGTGCCGCCGCGTCAGCCGGAGTCGTGCGGACGCGGCGGCTGGGGCTTCCCGGATCGCTGGACGGCGCGGTGGAACCCCGAACACCGTTTCCTGGCTCGGTATCGACGGAGCCCCCGGTTCGATTCGGCACCCCGACTGATCGTCAAGGATCGGCTGGCGTCTTTCGGCGCGACCAGGCCACATGGCGTGCGAACGGACCCCACAGAGCGGACTTCCCGACGGAGCATGGGTTTGGCGACGGGGCGTTCGGCCTTGCAGCGAGCAACGGCACCGGCGAGGAGAACGCCCTCACCGTTCAGCTGCTCCCCGGCAGCCTGACGGTAGTGGAGGGAATCGATCGCGGGACCGAGATCCGCTTCGTCCGTCATCCCGGCGCCGCCAACCCGGAATTCACGTTGGGGCGCGCCCCGAACGATTCGATCTCGCATATCCAGGTGCGCGGGGCCAGCGTTAGCCGCACCCACGCGCGTATGCGATATCTCGGGGACACCTGGGAGATCGCGAACCTCTCCGCGACCAATCCGGCACGGGTGAACGGGGTCGGGCTCGGCGGGCCGGGTGAGGCTCAGCGCCTGAACACGGGGGACATCATCGAGCTGGGAGAGGTCGTGCTGCGGTATCAGAACAGCTAGGCTCCCGACCGGCAATCCGGGGCGCGACTCGCCGCACTCGTGGCGCGGGCACCACACGGCTGTAGCGCACCCACAGGGGGCTGAGCAGCGCCCCGACGCAGGGTTTCAGGCCAGAATCGGGGCCGAATTCACGGTATTCGTTACCCGGAGCGGGCTTGTTCGGCGCGCCCGCGGGGGCCGATCCCGGGCACCCCGGATTCCGCACGTCTCTTGCAAAGTGCACGGAGAGTCGGCATCGGTCGCTCACGCCCATGCGAACAGACCACCCGATCCGCCTACGACATGCAGCAGGAGAATGGCCTCGCCAGCCGTACAGTTGCGGAACGCGAGCGGCCAGCACGAGCCCTTGTGGCCAACGAACAGGAAATCTGGATCTGGTCTCTGGAAACCATCCTGACGCCGGATGGCTTTTCCGTGATCCGCGCCACCACGGGCGCCCAGGTCCTCGAGCAGGTCCAGGTGCACGACCCGGACGTCGTGATCCTCCATGCGACGCTCCGCGACACCTCGGGCATCGAGCTCTGTCGACAACTTCGCGAGCAGCAGCTGGTCAGCCCCACCACCCCCATTCTCATCACCACTTCCGGCCCCTGTCGCCGCAGCGATCGCCTCCAGGTCCTCCACGCCGGCGGATGGGACTACGCTAGCCTCCCGCTCGACGCGGAGGAGTTCATCGCCAGGCTGCGCGTCTATCTGGCTGCCCGACGCAGCGTCAGCCGCTCCTGTTCGGATGGCCTCATGGACCCGACCACTGGCCTGTACGATCTGCGTGGGATCCTGACCCGCATCCGTGAGATGGGCCTGGCCGCCCGCCGCTACGCCCGAGCGCTCGGGTGTGCCACCGTCTCCTGCGCTCGCGAGCCGATCTCGGTCGACCGGGTCACCAGCGCACTGGCTCGAGAGCCCCTTCCCGCTCGTCCCGAGGGCCGCCGTCCACCCGACGTCCTGCGGTCGGTCGTTCGCGGGTGCGATGTGATCGGGCAGCTCGCCCCCAACGAGTATGTGATCCTGGCCCCGGAAACCGAACTGCCCGGCATGCTGCAGCTCGCCAACCGGGTCATCGAGGCTTTCGAGGCGGAATCGTCCGGTACGGACAGCCCGTTGCCGGTGCGGATCGGCTGCTTCGCTGTGTCGGATTTCTCCGCCGCGCCGATGGAACCCCTGGAGATGCTCGTTCGCTCCACGCAGGCACTCCGCATGGCGCAGCTCCCCGGGTCGCCCCCCGTGCAGCCCTTCAGCAACGACTCCCCGGCGTGATCGCCGGTAGCGCTACCTCCCGCCGAGCGACGTCGGTTGGTGCAGGTGCGCTCGTCGCCCAGCGCGTGCGATAGGCGCCGCATCTTTGGTCCTTGACTTCGCCCCGTGCAGCCATATGCTTCATCCTGCACGCTGCTTTGACGAGCAAGCGCGCGTTTCCTCGCCACAACACCACGGTTTTCCCTTAAGCCTGCCATAGGGCGGCTGATACAGCCGACTAACCCCTAGCATCGCATCACCGGAACACCCTGGGCGATGGCCCTGGGCTGCCGCTCCGAGTCCCAGCGCGCAGCCACGAGTTGGATCGGCGCAATAGTGTAGGATTGGAACCACAGTGTTAGCGCGACACCGCAACGGAGACGGCGAATCAGTATCGACGGCGGCGCTTCGTTCGGCCTGCGCGCCCAGGCGGAGCCTCTGTCTTCCGGGCCGATGGTGTCGTCGCGGGCACGATCAATGATAGGCCGGCCTCCGGCGCGTGGTCTTCGGGTCGCGTGTCGACCGGACCATCCTCTCTTCACCACACCCTCTGCCTACCGAGGAATCCACCGCGAAGACGCAACTGAAACAGCTCCCAGAAATCGAATTTTCCGCGTTCAACCCCCGCAGGACAGACGCGCGAGCCCCCGTCGAGGTGACCGACATGTCCGAAATCGTCTCCGCTATTCCCGGCAGGGCCCATCCCGGCATCTACGGCGCCTGGTCGAAGGATCGAATCGTACGCCTGCTCCGCGATCACGGGCACGCCTTCCCTGAACGCTCGGATACGTTCAACGCCGCGCTCGTGTTGCTCGCCTCATTACGGATCCGCCACAACGTGGATGCGCTGGCGAAATTCTGTGGAGTGAGACGTGAAGTGGTGGCCCGCTGTGCACGTCGACTGCACGACAACGGCGTCTGGCAGGAAGGGCGCGTCATCTGCTCCTGGATGGTTCCCGAATCGCTCGGCGACGACTTCCGGCGGGACGTGGCGGTCGCCGAAGGGAAGCTCTGGCGCCGCCTTGGCGACGACGGTTACCCGTGCTGGGCCCCTCCCGGCTACTGGTATAAGAGCTATGGATTCGTCGATCCGGAGCCGAAGGCCGGGTCGGCGGTGGTGTACCTGCCTCGCCCGGAGCGAGAATCGCCTTCTGCTGAGCCCACGCTCCTCCCGGCCGCCTCCGGTGCGCACGCTGCGTCTGAGAAAGAGGACGACCGAGGGCTCGCTCCCGCGACCTGGATCGGGGGAGGCAGCTCCTCGAGAGAGGGAAGTCGTCCAATCGAGGAAGGACGGTTCGCCCCTGCCGGCGTGCTGCTGGTAGGCGAGGCTTCGGACGCAGTGTGGTTACGGTGAGTCGGTGCCCGGTTCTACCCTCGGATTTCCGCAGGTCTTCGGATTGAGCCGACGAAGGACGCCATGACGACTCGCACTGCTTCTCTTCGCTCCCCCGCCGACGAGGGATCGGCGCAGCCCCTCCGGATCCTCGTCATCGACGACGAGCCGACGCTCTGCGAAAGCTGCGCGAGCGTGCTGACGCTGGAGGGCTACGACGTCACCACCTGCAGACGCGGTGAGGAAGCTCGAGAGCTGATCCAGAGAATTGCCTTCGATGTGCTCCTCGTCGATCTGCACATGCCCCAGGTGAGCGGGATGGAGCTGCTCCGGCTGAACCGCGAGCTGCACCCGGACTCGCTGGTCATCCTGATGACCGGCAATCCGAGTGTCGATTCGAGCGTCGAAGCGTTCCGTATGGGGGCCTGGGACTACCTGCCCAAGCCGTTCACGGCCAGCCATCTACAGATCCTGATCGGGCGCGCGTGGCACACGGTGGTTGCGGCGCGCGAGAAGAAAAAAGCCGCCGCTGCCCACGAGCCCCAGCACGGCCACAGCTCCAACGTCACGCTGTTGGGGCGGTCGCCCGCCTTCCTCCGCGTCATCCGCCTCGCCGAGCAGGTCGCTAAGACCGACGCCTCTGTCTTCCTGACAGGAGAGAGCGGGTCGGGCAAGGAGGTGATTGCCCAGTTCATCCATCACCACAGCCCGCGCAGTCGGAACCAACTGGTCGCCGTCAACTGTGCGGCGCTTCCGGAGACGCTGCTCGAATCGGAAATGTTCGGCCACGTGAAGGGGGCCTTCACCGGGGCGGTGCGCGACAAGCCGGGGCTTCTGCAGGTGGCCGATGGCGGCACTTTCTTCCTGGACGAGCTGACGGAAATGGCGTTGCCCATCCAGGCGAAGCTCCTGCGCGTGATCCAGGATGGACAGGTCCGGCGCCTCGGCAGCGAATCGGTCGACGCTCGGGTCGATGTCCGCTTCATCGCTGCGACCAACCAGGACGCGCAGGTCGCCTGTGAGAAAGGGAATCTTCGGCGCGACCTCTATTATCGCTTGAGCGTGGTGCCCATCCGTGTTCCGCCCCTGCGCGAGCGGGTGGAGGACATCCCGATACTGGCGGAGCACTTCCTCAACCTCTACTGGAAGCGGCACCGGGAGAAGGGATCCCCGATCCCGGCCTTCAGCCCGATGGCCATCCGCGAGCTGCAGACCCGGCCCTGGGTCGGGAATGTACGCGAGCTGCAGAACGTGATAGAGCACGCGGTCGTGCTGCTCTCGCCCGGCAGCGAGATTCAGCCGGACGACATCCCCTATCTGGATGGCGGGGCGACCCAGTCGGCGGCTTCGCTACTGCGCAATGGCAATGGCATTCAGCTCACACCCGAGGACCTGGAGTATCACAGCGCGCGCGACAAAGTTCTCTCCGATTTCGAGCTTCGCTACCTGACACTTCTGATCGCCCACGCCGGCTCCAACATGTCGGAGGCGGCGCGCATCGCCGGTATCGATCGCACTACCCTGTACCGGCTGATGGAAAAACACGGACTTCAGCGCGGAACGGTGTTGCGGACCAACTGAGCCTCCCGGTTCAACTACAGCAGCGGAGACCGCAGCCTCTCACCATCGCGCGATTGAGCCGGAGACGTCCGCTACGTGAAAGATACCGAAGGCACCACCTCAGAATCGATCCGTACCGCGGCCGAACGGACGACCGAGTGGTTGCTTCGCAGCCTCTCCGGGGAGAGCCGAGAGGCCGTCGCCCAGTCGGTCGCAGCGCTGGTCGACCTGTTGTGCGACGATGCGCCGTTCGATGATCCGGAGCCGGTGGCGACGGGTCGGATCGCCCGACTGGCGGCCCGTACCCTCGCCAGGGAGCTCGTCCGCTGCTGG
>DASVBS010000075.1 GCA_036375715.1 Longimicrobiaceae bacterium
GGTGATCGTACGGGGGAATCAACGCAATCCCCCGCTCTGCCCGCACTCGCTCCGCCAGCTCCTCGCGCACCGTCTCGCGCGGATCGTACGGGATCACCTCGGCACCGTACCCGCGCGTTGCGCTCACCTTGGCCTGCGGCGCGTCGGCCGGCATGATCACCGTTGCCGGAACGCCCAGGATCCGGCTCGCCAGCGCGACCGCCTGCGCGTGGTTCCCCGAGGAGAAGGCCAGCACGCCTCGCGCGCGCGTGTCGGGGTCCAGGCGCGAAATCGCGTTGTAGGCGCCCCGAAACTTGAAGGCGCCAGCACGCTGGAGGTTCTCACATTTGACGAAGACCTCCGCTCCCGCGATCCGGTCCAGCGTGCGCGAGCGCATCACCGGAGTGCGATGAGCGACCCCATGGAGCCGCCGCGCGGCCTCGAGCACTGCCTCGTGGTCCGGTGGCGACACGGCGGTGTCAGTCGCGACGTGAGCGCCGGCCTTCCTCGTCCCCACTCTCCTCGGAGCGTCGCCGCGGCCCGTTGGCACCCACCGCTCCGCCGAGCAGCTCCTGCACGTACTCCTCGCGGCTCACCAGCCGCGCGATCTCGGCGAGCGACCGCAGGTGTTCCTGCGGCCGATCCGCGGGGCTGAGCAGGACGAACACGAGGTTCGCGGGATGCCGCGCCTGGGGGAACTCGATCCCCTCCTGGCTGGTGCCGAGGAAGAGCACGGGCTCGGAGATCCCCGAGACTCGCGCGTGAGGCACCACCACCCCCGAGCGCACCTCGGTGGAGAACTCCTCCTCCCCCTCCACCAGCGCCGCCAGGATCGACTCGACCTTCTGCGGATCGTCGAGACCGGTGCGCAGAATGGTGCGCAGCGCTTCGGGATAGGGCGTGCGCGGAAGGTCGAAGGTGATTCGCTCCGGCTGCAGTCCGCGCGGCAGTACGCTGGGTGAGGGCGCATCCCTGGCGGGAGTATCGACCTCCGAGGGGTAAAAGATTAGGAAGCTCTCGGGAACCAGTCCGGCGAGCTGTCCCGGAAGGCGCTCGAGCTTGGGATGCCACGGGAGGGTTCCCCGCCGGGCGCTGAGCACCACCACCAGGTCGTCCGCCTGCAATTGGGAGCGCAACTCCCCGAGCAGAGCGCCCCAGCGCTCGACCCGCTGGAAGCGGATCGGCAGCGTCGGCTTGATGGGCTCCAGCATCTGGGCCACACGATCCACCTCCTCGTTCACCACCAGACCCAGGATCGTGGCGCCGAGCTGGCTGGCGAGCGTCTTGACCGCGCGAGCGGCCTCGCCGAAGCCCGGGTGGCGGTAGATGAGGGGTGGCAGGATCACCACCAGGCGCTTGGTGACGTTGAGCGGGTGGCCGAGCTTCGCCACCACTACCATCTGCCTGGTACTGGCGAGGAGCTGGTCAAGCACGCTGCCGAAGATCTCACCGACGGCCGACCGGCCGCCGTCCCAGCCGATCACGACCATCGTGCTCCGCGTCTCGGCGATTCCCCGCACGATGCCCGAGGCCACGTTCTGGTCGACGCGGGTCAGGGGAACCACGGGCACCTCCGCGCCCGAGGCGTGAATCACCGCGTGGCTCAGCATCCGCTCCGCCTCGGCCACCTGCGCCTCGGTCATGTCGCCGAGGTCCGAAACAACCGTCAATGGGTGCAGCGGCTCGTCGGAGTTCGGGCCGCGCAGCATGATCGCCAGGTCGATCAGCGACTCCTCGGTGGCGGGGTTGGCGATGGGGATGAGGATCCGCTCGGGCGCCTCCGAGGGCTCGTACGGGCGGTGCTCCTCCGCGAGCGCGACTTCGCGCCCCGAGTGCTCGACCACCCACGGTCCGATCACGCAGGTGACCAGGATGATCACGACGATGGCGTTCACCACCGTCTCGTCGAACAGACCGATCTGGTAGCCGACGAGCGTGATGGCCATGGTGGCCGCCGCGTGGGAGACCGACAGGCCGAACATTACCCAGCCCTCACTGGGGGTGAAGCCGAAGAGGCGCTGGGTGACCTTCGCGGCGAACGCCTTGGAGAAGACCGTGGCGAAGACCAGCACAGCGATGACCGTCCAGGCCTCGGTGTCGGCGAAGGCCCGGATGTCCACCAGCATCCCCACCGAGAGCAGGAAGAACGGGACGAAAATGCTGTTCGCCACGAACTTCAGCCGGTTCATCAGCGTGCTGTGTTCCGGCACCAGCCGGTTCAGCGCAAAACCGGCCATCAGCGCGCCGATGATCGGCTCGATGTGGATGACGTGGGCGATGTACGCGGTGACGAAGGCAATCGCGAGTGTGAAGACGAACTCGTTGATGCCGTCGGAGCGCAGGCGTCTGAAGAACCACCGCGCCACCCTCGGCACACCCCACATCACCAGGAAGGTGTAGGCCGTCAGCAGGCCCATCAACCGCACCCAGAAGAGCGGCCCCGTTACTCCGCCCTGCGCGCCGGTGACGACTGCCAGTACGAGGAGCGCGAGGAGGTCTGTGAGCAGCGTGGCACCCAGCACGGTGGTCACCGCCCCGCTCTTCACGATCCCCAGGCGGCTGGCGATGGGGAACGCGACCAGCGTGTGGGAGGCGAACATCGCCCCGAGCAGAACGGCCGAGGGCAGCGCGTAGCCCAACATCAGGCTCAGCGACGTGCCGATGACCTGCGGGAGGGCGAAGGAGAGGAAGCCGAAGATGAGGCTGTGCTTCCGGTGCCGGTTGAACTCGTTGAGGTCGAGCTCGAGCCCCACCATGAACATCAGGTAGAGCAGGCCGACGGTGCCCAGGAGCACGATGGTCGTCCCACGCGCCAGCAGGTTGAAGCCGTTCGGCCCCACGATCGCGCCAGCGACGATCAGCCCGATCAATCCCGGAACCCGCATCCGCTCGAAGACGATCGGTGCGAGCAGGAAGATCACCATCGCCAACGCGAAGATGAGCACCGGGTCGGTGATGGGGAGTGCGGCCAATGTGCTCATGCGATGTCCTCAGCCCGTGGTGGCCGGTGGCGGCCCGAGCCCGGGAGCTCGGAACATCTCAGTATTTGGGGATCGAAGGGTCCACCTCGTCCGACCAGGCGAGAATGCCACCCTTGAGGTTCCATAGCCGCTCGTAGCCCTGCTCGCGCAGGAACTCGAGCGCCCGGGCACTGCGCGCCCCGGAGCGGCACTGCAGCACGATCTCCTGCGAGGGGTCGAGCTCGTCGAGCCGATCGCCCAGCTCCCCCAGGGGGATCAGGCGGGCTCCGTAGCGTGCGAGGTTGCCGATCTCCCACTCGTGCGGCTCGCGCACGTCCACGATGGTAATCGGGTCGCCGCGATCGAGCCGAGCCTTCAGCTCCTTCACGTCCATCTCGGGAATTCGTTCCATTGGGTCATCCTTCTCCGTTTCCGGGGTGTAGCCGCAGAAGAGCTCGTAGTCGATCAACTCGCGGACCGTGGGGTGCTCTCCACAGACAGGACAGTCGGGATCCTTGCGCAGGCGCATCTCGCGGAAACGCATCCGCAGCGCGTCGAGCATGAGCAGCCGGCCGACCAGCGATTCGCCGGCGCCGAGCAGCAGCTTGAGCGCCTCCGTCGCCTGGATCGTCCCGATGATTCCCGGCAGCACCCCCAGAACGCCCCCCTCGGCGCACGACGGAACCATTCCCGGGGGCGGCGGCTCGGCGAAGAGGCAGCGGTAGCACGGGCCGCGCTCCGCCCAGAAAACCGAGGCCTGACCCTCGAAGCGGAAGATGGACCCGTACACGTTCGGCTTGCCCGTCAACACGCAGGCGTCGTTGACCAGGTACCGCGTGGGGAAGTTGTCGGTCCCGTCGACGACGACATCGTAGGCCGCGACGATCTCCATCGCGTTCTCGGAGGTCAGTCGCTCGGGGATGGGCTCGACCACCACGTGGGGGTTGATGTCCCGCAGCCGGTCGCTGGCGGAGTCGAGCTTCGGGCGGCCCAGGTCGGAGGTGCCATGGAGAACCTGCCGCTGCAGGTTGGTCACGTCGACCTGATCGAACTCGACCATGCCCAGCGTGCCGACGCCCGCGGCAGCGAGGTAGAGCGATACGGGCGATCCGAGCCCGCCTGCGCCCACGAGCAGTACGCGCGCCCCCTTGAGGCGCCGCTGCCCATCCGGGCCCACCTCGGGAAGGAGCAGGTGCCGGGAATAGCGAAGCGTCTCCTCCGGGGTGAGGGTCGGCGCCTCCGGCGTGACAGTGGTGCTCATCGTCGGCCTACCGGTAACGAGTTCTCCGATGGGGACATCGCCAATCTAGCCGCGCCTGGGGGTGGCTGTCATCGGTCTGGACGGAATTGTGCATGTTCAAGGGCTGGTTAATTATTCGGGTTCGAGGTTGTTCGTTACTCCGCAGAGGTGGAATCGCAGTCCATGAAGGAGCCGCTGGTGGGGAGAATTCGTCTGTTGTCAGAGCGGCCGATGGCTGGCTGGATCGCCGGGTTGGCGTCCGTGCTCGTGCT
>DASVBS010000076.1 GCA_036375715.1 Longimicrobiaceae bacterium
GCCTTTCTCGAGAAGCTCGAGCGATGGCTCTCGACCGGCCGCAGGCACTCCTTCTGAGGATCAGGCTGCGTGCGGCTCGTGCCTCTGCAGCGCCGCCAGCACGTCCTCTCCGTAGAACATCGCGATGTATTTTGCCTGAACCTCGGTGATTCGCCGGACCGCCCAGACCAGTTCCACGTGGTTGGGCTCACGCGGCACCGAGAGCAATCGCATCCCCGAGGCGGCGAGCGAGTGGTTCGCCTTGCGGTTGTTGCAGGTCGAGCAGGCGGTGACGACGTTCTCCCAGGAGTTGTCCCCTCCGGAGGAGAGCGGCTCGACGTGGTCGCGGGTGAGGAACTCCCGGCTGCGCAGCGCCGACCGGTGCCGTCCGCAGTACTGGCAGCGATAACCGTCGCGGGCAAAGAGGAAAGTGTTCGTCACCTGCCGCCGGAAGCGGCGCGGCACGTGGACGAAGCGCACCAGGCGGATGACCACGGGGCACGGCAGGGTGCTCCGCTCGGACCGAAAGATCCGGGCGTCGTCGATCTCCAGCACCTCCGCCTTGCGGTCGATGACCAGACGGAGGGCCCGCTCCACGGGGAGCATCGTCAGCGGTTCGAACGACGCGTTGAGCGTGAGACACCCCATGCACGACCTTCCAGGTTGGTGTTCCTGAGG
Organism: Longimicrobiaceae bacterium; assembly: GCA_036375715.1. NCBI lineage: Bacteria > Pseudomonadati > Gemmatimonadota > Longimicrobiia > Longimicrobiales > Longimicrobiaceae > Longimicrobiaceae bacterium. Next base: position 658 of record DASVBS010000076.1, read on the forward strand.
CAGTTATACGCCGCTACGGCGCGGAAGTTCGCTGTTTTACAGCAATGCGACGGGGTCCCGGTCGATGGTCACGCGCAGGTCGGCGCGTCCCGAGGGCAGGTCGAAACGCTGCGCGAAATAGCGTGTGACGCGTCCCAGCAGACCGGGCGAGCTGCTCCGCAGCAGGAGGTGCCAGCGCCACCGCCCTCGAATCCGGTCGATCGGGCAAGGCGCGGGGCCTACCAGCTCGACCTCAGAGACTCCTCGCTTGGCAAAGAGACCCCCGAGCCACTCTGCCGCCACCGTTGCTCCCTCCTGAGTCGCGGTCTCCTCGGTTCCGCTCACCACCACGTTCACCAAACGCGCAAAGGGCGGGTACCGCGGCGCCTGGCGCGACGCCAGCTCCTTCTCGGTGAACCCCAGGAAATCATGCTGCTGAGCGCAGGCGATCACGTAATGGGTCGGTAGCGAGGTCTGCACGATCACCTCTCCCCCACGTGACCCTCGCCCTGCGCGTCCCGCCACCTGGGTCAGGAGCTGGAAGGTGCGCTCGGAGGCACGGAAGTCGGGCAGGTTGATCCCCACGTCGGCGTTGATCACCCCTACCAGCGTGACATTGGGGAAATCGAGCCCCTTGGCGATCATCTGCGTCCCGAGGAGGATGTCGACCTCGCCTCGCTCCACCCGCCCGAGGATCTCGTGGTGCGCCCACTTGCCGGAGGTGGTGTCCACGTCCATCCGCGCGATTCGCGCGGTCGGGAAGACCTCTCCCACCGCCCTCTCCACCTGCTCCGTCCCCACCCCGCGAAAGCTCAGATCCCGCGACCCGCATGCCGAGCAGCGGTTCGGCAATGGCTCCTCGTGCAGGCAGTAGTGACAGGTGATGCGCGCCCTGCGGCGGTGATAGGTCAGCGAGACGTTGCAGTGGGGGCAGTGCCAGACGTGGCCGCAGTCCCGGCACTGGACGAAGCTCGCGTACCCGCGACGATTCAACAGCAGGATCGTCTGCTCCCCTCTGCGGATGCGCGCCTCGATCGCGTCGACGAGGTCGGCGCTCAGGATCCCCGCGCTGGGGAGGGCAGCGCCGCCTTCGTGGCGGAGCCGCTTGCGCTCCGCACGCAAGTCCACTACGCGAATCGGGGGAAGCGGCTGCCCGCCTACCCGACCGGGTAGCTCGAGCAGATTGTACTTGCCGCGTACCGCGTTGGACCAGCTCTCCAGCGAAGGCGTCGCCGAGCCGAGCAGGCACACTGCCCTCTCCAATCGTGCACGTACTACCGCCACTTCGCGGGCGTGGTAGCGCGGCCCCTCTCCCTGCTTGTACGACCCTTCGTGCTCTTCGTCGACGACGATGGCCCCCAGGTCGGGTAGCGGGGCGAAGATCGCCGAGCGCGCCCCCACCACGATCCGCTTGGAGCCACTCCGCAGCGCCCGCCACTCGTCGTACCTCTCCCCGTCCGAGAGCGCGGAGTGCAGCACCGCCACCCGGTCGCCGAAGACCGCCTTGAAGCGCCCCACCGTCTGCGGGGTGAGGGAGATCTCCGGGACGAGCACGATGGCGGTGCGACCCTGCCGGTCCACCACCTCGCGAAGCAGCTCGATGTAGACGAGCGTCTTGCCTGAGCCGGTGACCCCGCGCAGCAGGTGGGTCGACCCGTCGCAGCTCCGTGCCGCGGCGATCAGCGCCTCGATCACCTGCTGCTGCGCGGGCGTCGGCCGCAGGTCGGGCGCCTCACCGGGGACGATGCGCGCGTATGGGTCGCGGGGCACCTCCTCCTCGACGATCTCGGCCACCCCGCGGCGGACCAGCCCCGCCAACACCGCGTGCGAGAAGCCGAGATGCCCGGTGAGGTGCGCGGTCTCCGCCACCCCACCGAGCGATTCGAGCGTCTCGAAGCATTCGCGCTGGCGTCGTGCGCGCCCGAACACCTCCTCGCGCTCGCGTAGCGAGGGGAGCTCCTGGGTGAGGCGGAGCAGCCGCCGCGTCAGGACGGGAGGCTGCTCGCGGGGCGGCTCCTGGGTGATCTCGATCACCCCGTCGTCGGCGAGCCGGCGGATCGCCGGCCACCAGGCGCGATCTCCCCGCTCGCGACGCAGCCGCGCGATCGCCTGCGGCCCCTCCTTCTCGCGCAGCCAGTCGAGGAGCGTGACCTGAAGCGGCGTCAGCGCGGAGCGGGCCACCGCACTGTCGTCGCGCAGCGAGACGTAGTCGGTGGAGCTATCGCACAGAGCGGCGGGGAGAGCGGTACGGATCACCTGACCCAGCGGCGCCACGTAGTAGTCGGCGATCCAGCGACAGAGCTGCAGCAGCACCGGAGGCGCGGTCGGCTCCGCGTCGATCACCCCCTGGATCTGCTTCACCCGCGGAACGTCCGCCTCCTCCGCTACGCTCTCGATCCACCCGATCCGCTCCCCCCGATGAAACGGAACCAGCACCCGCGCCCCCGGCACCGCCCTCGCCTCCTCATCCTCCGGAACGGCGTAAGTGAAGGTGCGGAAGACAGGCAGAGGCAGAGCGACTCGAACGAAGCGCCGGAATTTTGAATTTTGAATTTTGAATTTTGAATTGGCCTCCGCACGCCCCTCGCGTTGCATTTGTCCACTCACCAAGAGTATACGATTAGATGCCGCCCCTGACCCACCAAAGCCAGAACTCAGAACCACCACTCCCAATCCGTAATTCGAAATTCAAAATTCAGAATTCAGAATTGCCAGGAAGTTATTCGTAATTCGTAATTCGTAATTCAGAATTCAAAGTTGCTGTTTGCTTACCCCCAGTCCCGCCTCCTCGTTGAACCGAATCGTGCCGTCCGCCTGCAGGCCCGGTCCCGTGAAAGGGTCGTCGGTGAGCAGGGCGGCGCCGTCGAGGTCGAGGTGGTCCACGAAGGGGGCGAGCTGCACCGCGGCAGCGATCCCCAGGGTCGTCTCCACCATGCAGCCGAGCATCACCTCGAGATGATGGGCGCGGGCGCAGTGGATCATCCGCAGGGCTTCGCGCAGCCCACCGCACTTGGCCAGCTTGATGTTCACCCCGTCCACGGATCCCGCCAGGCGGGGAATGTCGTGGAGGCGGACGCAGCTCTCATCGGCGAAGACGGGAATGGTCGAGCGGTGGCGCAGCAGCCGCAGACCCTCGATGTCGTCCGGCGCAAGCGGCTGTTCCAGTATCTCCACCCCGTAGTCCTGGAGCATGGGCAGCGCCGCCAACGCCTCCTTCACGCTCCACGCGGTATTGGCGTCCACGCGCAACCGACACTGGGGTGCCTCCTCGCGGACGAGGGCCAGGATCTCTTCGTCGCGGCCGCTCCCCAGCTTGATCTTCAGGCAGGGATACCCGGAGGCGGCGCGCACTTTTCGGCGCAGCGTCTCGGGCTCGTCGATGCCGATCGTGAAGGAGGAGATGGTGGAGACGGGAGCGCCCCCGAGCAGCCGCCAGACAGGCACGCCCAGACGCTTGCCGACCAGGTCGTGAAGGGCCGCGGAGATGCCTGCTCGGGCGCCACCCGTGTGGCCCACGCTGGCCGACACCGCCGCCTCGATCCGTTGGATTGCGAAGGGATCGCCCTGAGCGGACGCCCGCACTGCCTCCGCCAGCCGCGGGAGGACGGCCGCGATCGTCTGAGCCGTCTCGCCGTAGTACGGAATCGCAACGGCCTCGCCCCATCCTTCTAATCCGTCGCCGTCGCGGATGCGGATCCACGCCGAATGGCGCGCCGAAGGGCTCCTCAGGCGGGCGATGTGAAAGGGATCGGACGTGTGGTACTCGAGAATCTCGAAGTCGAGCTCGAGGTCCCTCGCGGCGGCGCCCATGCCGTCAGGGCTGGATGAAGAAGGGGTCGCGTTGCGGATTCGGGGTGGTCACGCGCGGACCGTCCGGCGATACGTAGACGTCCACCTCGCTGCGAAACCCGACCTCCCCGGGGAGATAGATGCCCGGCTCGATGGAGAAGCCCACTCCTACGATGAGCCGGCGCGTATCGCGCGTCTCCAGATTGTCGATGTTCGGACCCGAGCCGTGGAGCTCCGTATCGATGGAGTGGCCGGTTCGGTGGATGAACTGCTCTCCGAATCCGCGGGAGGTGATCACTTCCCGCGCCGCATCGTCGATTGCCGCGCCGGTCACCTCGTCACCGGAACGCCACCCGGACACGGCACGCTCGATCGCAGCGTCGCGGGCATCGCGCACCGCCTCCCAGATCGTCCGAAGCCGCTCGGGGAGCTCGGACCCCACGAAGCCCATCCACGTCTGATCCGCGTAGATCGCGGCTTCGGACTCCTTCCCCCAGAGGTCGATCAGCACGACGTCATTGGCGCGGATGGAGGCGTGGGCCTCGGCGCTCGGAGCGTAGTGCGGGTTGGCGGCGTTGGCGTTCACCGCGACGATGGCGTCGGCGCCCACGTGAAGCCCGCGGCGGCTGAACTCCTCGCGGATCCAGTCCCGGATGGACAGCTCGGTGGGCGTTTCCCCGCGCCGGATTGCCTGCCCGATCTGCTCAAACGCGGCGCGGGCGGTCTCGGCGACGATCGACGCGGCCCGCTCGTGCGAGGCGAGCCCCTCCTCGCTCCAGCGCGAATAGAAGATGCTCACCAGGTCGGCCGACGAGCGCACCATCACGCCTGAGGAGCGGATCAGCTCCATGACCCCGGCGGGGATCCGGTCGACGTAGGGAACACCATCCTCGACCGAGTACTCCATCGCCAGGACGCCGCGCCGCGCCAGCAGCTCGCGCACCTGCGTCTCCAGCTCACGCCAGGAGAGGTAGGTGCGATTCTCCCCGATCCAGCTCCGCCACGCCTGCTGCTCGATGCGGTGAGTCACGGCGATGGGGTCGCCCCGCGAGGGGATGAGCACGAAGTACCGGCGGCTCATCGCCGGCAGACCCAGAAGGCGGGCCGACACCGGATTGTTGCCGCGGAAGTCGTACAGGAGCCAGCCGTCGAGGTCCAGCTCACGCAGCGCAGTCTGGATCTCCTCTAGACGCGAGCGATCCAGCGAGACCGCCTCCTCTACCACCGCCATGCCTTCACCCCGTTCGCCGTAGAGTTTGCCATGTAATCACTCCTCCGTGGGTTCCCATTTCGTCCCCCGTATGAGAGAGAGACCCAGGACCCGCTCACGCGTGAGGAGTCGGTGGATCTCGATCTCGCGCATGACCGCGCCGCGCACCCCTCGCCAACCCCAGCGTCGGAATGCCCGGTGGAGGATCTGCGCCTTCTGTCGGAGGGAGAGGATCTCGGAGATGTCGCGGAAGGGTCGCGGGAGGGAGGGGCGGAAGGGCGAGGCGTAATCGGACCAGTCCTCGACGTGGAGCTCGACGACGCCTACGTCGCGGAGGAGCTGTTTCCACTCGACCAGGAGGAGCGGGCGCGCCCCCAGGTGCGCGATCAGCTCCTCTCGCCGCGCGCTGTCGACATTCCCGGTCCAGATCAACTGGACCAGCACGACCGAGCCCATCGGCCGCGTCACCCTCGCCAGCTCCCGCACCGCCGCACCCGGATCGGCCAGCGCGGCCAACCCGATCCCCCCGATGGTGACGTCGAAGATCTCGTCGCGATATGGTAGATCCTCGAGTGATCCGGTCTCGAAGTGGACACGATCCGAGTGCTCCGACGCACGGATGCGCTGCTCCGCCTCCTGGATCAACACCGGGTTTGGATCGAGGCCGTAGCACTCCGCACCGGTCGTCTCGGCCAGGAATTCGGTCCCCAGACCCCGGCCGCAGGCCACCTCCAGCACGGTGTGCTCCGCGCCGATCTCGGTGAGAAGGGCAAGCTGCCGGTACAGCGCCTGCCCTCCGGGAGGGAAGACCGGGTCCGGGTTGAGGCGGACGAGATCGAGCACGGACGGCGCGCCGGTGGCCCCCAGGGCACCCGACCCCGGTTCCGACGAAGGCGAGCCGTCGAACTGCGGTGAGGCCATGAACGAAAGGTACCATTCAGCGAGGGATCGACGCCAGTGCAGCCGGCGCCGGCGGCTCAGTCCTCGTGCGGCGGCAGCGACGCAAGGGCACGCAGGTGCTGCACTACCGCCCGGCCCATCCCTTCGGTGTCGTAACCCTCCTCGAGCACACTCACCAGCCTGCCCCCGCAGAGCCGCTCGGCACGCTCACGGATCTCGGCCGTGAGGTCGTAGTAGTCCCGCGGAGCGAGCGAGAGCGAGCCGAGCGGATCCGCAGCCAGTGCGTCACAGCCGAGCGAGAACAGGACGAAATCCGGGACGAGGTGATCCTCAGCGCGATCCAGCGCCGAACGCAGCGCCTCGAGCAACGCCCGGCCGCTACTTCGGCGCGGCAACCGTGCCGCGGAGAGCCGTTCTGGCGACACATTCCGTGGCTCTTCCTCGTCCCGCTGCTCCGAAACGTCCACCAGGTGCACGGCCGCGTCGTCGTGCAGGATGCTGACCGTGCCGGACCCGGGCGCGGCGCCCACGTCGACGACCCACACCCGCTTCCCCGACTCACCTTCCCTCAGACGCCTGGCGGCAATCGCGACCGAGTTGAAGATACCGTACCCTCCCGGCACCGAGGCCGAGGCACCGTGCCCCGGCGGCCGCACTGCACAGAAGGCGTTCGCGGCGTTCCCCTGCTCCACCCACTCCACTGCGGTGAGCACACAGCCGACCGCCGCCAGGGCGGCGTCCCAGCTCGCGCCGGAGACCACCACCCCCTTACCGAGGGGGAGCACTTCGCCCGCGGCGACCGCCTCGTTGCACCTCCCCTCCACTCGTGCCACGTACTCCGCGGTGTGCGCGAGGCGGAGATGCTCCGGAAGGGCCGGTACTCCCTCCACCTCCACGAGGTGCTCATGGAGGACCACCATGTCCCGGTGCACGGCCCGGGCCACGGCGGGGAGGCGTCCCTGGTGCTCCGGGTGCCTCCAGCCGGTGTCGTGGCGGGAGCAGTCAGAGTGGGTGACGTAGGCCGTGCGCGCGTTCACCGGTACCCTCCCGCGAGAAAGGGCTTTCGCGATCCGTCGCTCATCATTTACCTTGGCTTCAGGCTGCAGGTGGGGTTTCTCCCGCCGACAATTACTCCCTAGAGGACTCTCTCAAGAGGACTCCGTTCACGCCTTCGAGCGGTCTTCGAACGGGGTCGAGGTCGCCCGTCCGCCACTCCGGCGCCACGGGAGCGGCCATCCTCGCTCGCTAAGCCGCTACGGAGCCCCTGGATCTCAGGATCACAACCGTGGACACGGCGTGTCCACCGCTACAGGCAATCATGCGTCCATCAACCTACACCCTCCTTCTCGGCACCGTTCTGGGTCTATCGAGCTGCAGCCTTCCGGGCGGGACCTGGTCTACCTACTACTCTCAGCAGAGGCTGCACCCGCGCCCCAGCGCCCCGGCGGAGTCGAGAGCGGCTCCACGCTCCCTCACCATCCTGGAAGCCCCTCGGCTGCCCGTGACCACGACCGTCCAGGTGCCGCATCGCGTGGCGGCGCTCCAGAGGTTGGAGCGCCAGGTGGGCAGGTTGAGCCATCCCTCCGCGCTCCACGTGGCCTTCGAGGCATACTGGAACTTCCGCAGCGCCCATCCCGAGCAGGTGCGGAATCCTTACTTCTACTTCGTCGACTACGGCCTGGAGAGTGATGAGCCGCGGGGCTACGTCTTCGACATGGACGCCCTCACCATCGTCGAAGGACCCTTCACCGTCGCCCATGGGCGTGGCTCCGAGGAAGGGATGAGGGGCATTCCCACCCGCTTCACCAACATCATGGACAGCGCAGCCAGCTCCCTCGGTCTCTACCTCACCCAGGAGACGTATCGCTTCGTCGGCACCTCGGCCGGACGGCGCTACCACTCCATCGGGCTGCGGCTGCATGGGGTCTCCGGGAGCTTCAATAGCGCGGCGCGCAAGCGCGGGATCGTAGTTCATGGAGCCCCGTACGTCACCCCCACCAAAGCCGGTCGCAGTGAGGGATGCCCCGCCATGGAGATGGACCGAGCCGAGCGGCTGATTCCGCTGATCGCCAACGGCGGCCTCGTCTTCCTGTTCTCCCCCAGGGACGCAAGCTGGATGCGCAACGACCCCTGGGTGTCGGGAACCGGCAGCAGACTGGCGGCAGCCGAGTGATCGCTTAGCGTCATCTTTCAGGTCAAAGCCGCGACGAAAATCCTGCGGCCGGTCGGCCACCGCGAAGCTCGTTCCTGACCGAGCTCCGGTGGCCGTTGTCATCGGAGGGCTTCCTGGTTCCCATCAGGCGAGCGGACAGCGGGACGCAAGAAAAGCCGCACCAACACAAAAAGACGGCTTCCGCCGCCGAGGGTCTCCCTGCTGCATCTCACCGCAACTCCCTCGACGACGGAAGCCGTCTCTCTATTGGGTCAGCCGGTGCTCGGGGAGCGCCGCAGTCGCGACGCTGCGCCCGATCAGCCGGCCAGGAGCGTTCGCACCTTAGAAAGCCGCCCCTCCGTCAGCCTGCACCGCACCGCAGAGCAGCGCCTGCGTGGGCGCATCGCCTTGCGGGTGAATCTGGACGGTTGCACCCGCCGCTACGATCGAATCGAGCGGGGCCGTCAGCCTCACCTCGGTGCTACCGGAACCCTGATCGTCCGCCTCGATGGTGCCGAGAGGCGCCATCACGTCACCGGGCTGCTCGCAGGTTCCCGTGAGCAGGAACGCCGAATACTGCGTCGACGGAGACAGTCCCTGCACGTTCACGACTGCGCCGGTCTCCTCACCGTTCGGGCTCAGGGTCGCCTCACCGCTACCCTGCGCACCGCCCACAGCGGACAACTGGAGGGTGATGGGAGCCTGCTGGGTCTGATCCGCAGGCGCCTCGGGCGCCTCAGGTGCCTGGGGCGGATTCGCCAGCGGGTCCGGCGCTTCGGCCGGAGGCGGATCACCCAGCGGATCCGGCGCCTGCGCGTCAGGCGGTGCCTCCACCGGCGGCTGCGGGTCGGGCAGCGGCGCCGGCTCCTGGCCAGCGGCAACCGCCGCCGAACCGAGCACCAGCATCATGGCAAAGGAGGCTCCGGTCAGCGATCTGGACAGATTGGACATATACCTCTCCTCCCAGGGTGATTGAGCCGCCTCAGCGACTCGACTTCGTTCGGACGCCGCTTCTTAAGGCAACGGCAATGCCGAACTTGGTCGTAACCACCGTAAGCGACTTATTGACAACCGTTTACGCTCATTTCAAGAGAGTCCCGTCCGGGTCCGAAAAATGCTCATTTCCGGGAAGGATTCCCTGGTGGCCCGAAAACGGCAGGGAAAATTTCCCCGGCTCGGGGGTAGACCTAAGCGGACCACGAATTTATCCGGCTACGCGCCGGTTCATGAATCTTTGAGCGGCACCGGCCCGACTCCTTCCGAAGCGCTAGTGGAGATGCGGCGGATCGGAAGGAGTGCTGGCGGCTGTCGACGACCAGGAGGACTATGTCATCCGTTCCGGTAAAGATCCTGATCGTAGATGACGAGGAGGCGCTGCGGGAGCTGCTCACGGTCCGGCTGGAGCACTGGGGATACGAGTGCCGGGCCGCGAGCCATGTAGGCGAGGCCGAGCGCCTGATCACCACCTTCGAACCGGACGTCGTGCTCTCCGACGTGGTGATGCCCGGGGTGACCGGCCTGGACCTGCTGCGGCGGTTGAGAGCAGCCGGCCGCGGTCGCCAGCCCGTCGTTCTCATGACTGCCCACGGCAGCATCGATACCGCGGTGGAAGCGATGAAGCAGGGGGCGGTGGACTTCCTCACCAAGCCGCTGGACAACGACAAGCTCCGCGCGGTGCTCGAGGATGTGACGGAGGAGCTCAACTCCCGCCGGCGCGCCCAGGCGCTCGAGGAGAGTATAGAGCGCGACGGGCCGCTGGCGCGGCTGGTGGGGCGCAGCGCCCCGATGATGGAGCTTCGCCGCCTGGTGGAGCTGGTCGCCTCGAGCGATGCCGCCGCCCTCATCACCGGCGAGAGCGGCACCGGGAAGGAGGTAGTCGCCCGCGCAATCCACGACCTGAGCGACCGCCGTGACGGGCCGTGGGTCGCGGTCAATGCCGCGGCGATCCCCGAGAGCCTGATCGAGAGCGAGCTATTCGGGCACGAACGGGGCGCTTTCACCGGAGCGATCCGCGCCCGCGCGGGGTGCTTCGAGCAGGCAAACGGCGGCACGCTCTTCCTGGACGAGCTGGCGGAGATGCCGATCAGCCTGCAGCCCAAGCTGCTCCGCATCCTGGAGTCCGGCCGCGTGCGGCGCCTCGGCGGCGGGCAGGAGATCCCGTTCAACGTGCGGGTGCTCGCCGCGACCAACCAGAACCCCATGGCCGCACTGCAGGAGGGGCAGCTCCGGGAGGACCTGTTCTATCGTCTGAACGTCTTCGAGATCGCGGTGCCGCCGCTGCGCGAGCGCAAGGACGATCTACCGCTGCTCGCGCAGCACTTCGTGCGCGAGTTCAACGAGAAGCACGGCGCCGAGGTGTACGGCCTGCGGGACTGGACCCTCGACGTGCTGCGGGCTTATCGCTGGCCGGGGAACGTGCGCGAGCTGCGCAACCTGGTCGAGCGGGCCGTGATCGTTGCGCGCTCCGGCTGGCTGGAGCCCGGACATTTCCCCGCGTACATGCGAGAGGCGGTCCAGCAGCAGGAGCCGGTGGTGGTCGTGCCGGTCGGCACCCCCGCGGCCGAGGCGGAGCGTCAGCTCATCCTCAAGACCCTCGAGCACGTGGGGTACAACAAGGCCGAAGCCGCGCGACGGCTGCAGCTCGACGTCAAGACCGTGCGGAACAAGCTGCGCGCGTTCGGAGAGGAGGGCTGATCTCTGGTAGGTCTCGCCGTGCGGAGCGCTAGACCCCCACCGGAGGGGCCGTCAGGATGCCGGTGCGCTCCTGCACCGACTTGACCTCGTGCCGCCGGTTGCGCAGCGCCAGAATGGCGTCCGCGGCGGCCGTGGCGGCCGACATCGTGGTAAGGTAGGGCACCTTGAAGGTGATCGCCGCCCGGCGCATGGCGTAGTCGTCGTACTGCGACTTCTTGCCCAGGGGTGTGTTGATCAACAAGGAGATGTCTCCGGAGATGATGCGATCCACCACGTGTGGCCGGCCTTCCCCCACTTTGAAGACGCGTTCGCACGGCACGCCTCGCGTGCTCAGGTAGCGAGCGGTCCCCTCCGTTCCCATCAGCCGGAAGCCCATGTCGTGCAGGCGCCGCACGATCGGCGTGACGGTGGGCTTGTCGCGATCGTTCACGGTCACGAAGACCGTCCCCTCCAGGGGAAGGTCGTTCCCGGCGGAGATCTGGGCCTTGGCATAGGCCATGGCGAAGGAGTCGTCCACTCCCATGGCCTCTCCCGTGGAGCGCATCTCGGGGCCCAGCAGCGGATCTGACTCGATCTTGTTGAAGGGGAAGACGGATTCCTTCACCGCCACCCCGTGCACCGGGATCCGGTCCGGCAGCCCCATATCCACCAGCTTCTCCCCTACTGTGAGCCGCGCCGCAATGCGCGCCAGCGGCACCCCGGTGGCCTTGGAGACGAAGGGAACGGTGCGCGAGGCACGCGGATTCACCTCCAGCACGTACACCTCGCCGTCGTAGACCGCGTACTGCACGTTGATCAGCCCCACCACTCCCAGCTCCAGCGCGAACTTCCGAGTCTGCTCGCGCATCTGCTCCACCTCGCGGTCGCCGAGCAGGTAGGGCGGGAGCACGCACGCGGAGTCCCCGGAGTGGACGCCGGCCTCCTCGATGTGCTGCATGACGCCGCCGATCACCACCGTCTCCCCGTCGCACAGCGCGTCCACGTCCGCCTCGAAGGCGTCCTCCAGGAAGCGGTCGATGAGCACCGGCCGCTCCTCGGAGACCAGGACGGCCCGCTCGAAGTAGTCGCGCAGGCCCGGCTCGTCGTAGACGATCACCATCCCCCGCCCACCGAGCACGTAGCTGGGCCGCAGGAGCACCGGGTACCCGATCCGCTCCGCGATCTCCGCGGCGGCATCGACGCTGGTAGCCACCCCATTGGGCGGCTGACGGACGCCGAGCCGGCGGGCCAGTTCCTCGAAGCGCTCGCGGTCCTCCGCCCGGTCGATGGAGTCGACCCCGGTTCCCAGGATCGGCACGCCCAGCCTGTGCAGCGCGCCGGACAGCTTGAGCGGGGTCTGCCCACCAAGCTGGACGATCACCCCCTCGGGCTTCTCCAGCTCCACGATCTCGAGCACGTCCTCCAGCGTGAGCGGCTCGAAATACAGCTTGTCCGAGACGTCGGGGTCGGTGGAGACCGTCTCCGGGTTCGAGTTGATCATGATCGTCTCGAAACCCGCCTCGCGCAGCGCGAGCGAGGCCTGCACGCAGCAGTAGTCGAACTCCACCCCCTGCCCGATCCGGTTCGGTCCGCTCCCCAGGATTACCACCTTGCGGCGGTCCGAGGGGATGGACTCGTTCTCCTCCATGTAGGTGGAGTAGAGGTAGGGGGTGTGCGCCGGGAACTCGCCCGCGCAGGTATCCACCACGTTGTAGACCGGCCTGATCCCCATCGCCCAGCGGCGCTCGCGCACCGCGTCCTCGGTCTCCCGCCGCAGGCGCGCGAGCTGGCGATCGGAGAAGCCGTAGCGCTTCATCCGAAGGAGGTCGCTGCGCCCGACCTCCTCGAGCTCGGCGTAGCGTTGCTCCGCGCCCACCAGCTCCGCGAGCTGGGAGATGAACCAGACGTCGATCCCGGTGAGCTCCGCGATCTCGGCGATGGAGAAGCCCGTGAGCAGCGCTCGTTTGATCTGGAACGGGCGCTCGGCAGTGGGCCGGCGCAGGGCAGCGCGCAGCGCCTCCGGGGTCTCCTCGGTGAGGCCATCCGCCGCCAACGTCCGCCCCACCTCCCATCCGCTGCGATCGATCTCCAGCGCCCGGATCGCCTTCTGCCAGGCCTGCTTGAAGTTCCGGCCGATCGCCATCGACTCCCCGACTGCTTTCATCTGCACGCCCAGCGTGGGATCGGCCGCGGGGAATTTCTCGAAGGCGAAGCGGGGGAACTTCACCACCACGTAATCGAGCACCGGCTCGAAGGAGGCGGGGGTGGTGCGGGTGATGGTGTTGGCGAGCTCGTCCAGGGTGTAACCCACCGCGAGCTTGGCTCCCACCCGGGCGATGGGGTATCCGGTGGCCTTCGAGGCGAGGGCGGAGGAGCGCGAGACACGCGGGTTCATCTCCACCACCAGCATCTCGCCGTCGGTGGGGTTCACCGCGAACTGTACGTTGCATCCGCCCGCCTCCACGCCGATCTCGCGGATGATGGCGATGGCGGCGTCGCGCATCCGCTGGTACTCCACGTCCGAGAGTGTCTGCGCGGGCGCCACCGTGATCGAGTCGCCGGTGTGCACCCCCATCGGATCGACGTTCTCGATGGAACAGATGATGACGACGTTGTCCGCGCGATCCCGCACGACCTCCAGCTCGAACTCCTTCCAGCCAATCACCGAGCGGTCGATGAGCACCTCGTGCACCGGCGAGAGGGAGAGACCCGAGCGGACCTGCTCCTCGAACTCGGCCCGGTTGTAGGCGATGCCGCCGCCCGTGCCGCCCAGGGTGAAAGAAGGGCGGATGATTGCCGGATAGCCGGTTTCCTCCACGATATTCAGCGCCTCTTCCAGCGACTGGGCGAAGCCGCCGTGGGGCACTCGCAGGCCGATGCGCGCCATCGCCTCGGCGAACTCACTGCGGTCCTCGGCCATGCGGATCGCCCGAGCGTTGGCGCCGATCAGCTCGACCCCGTGGCGCTCCAGCACCCCGCTATCGTGCAGCTCCAGCGCGACGTTCAGCGCCGTCTGCCCGCCCATGGTCGGGAGGATGGCGTCCGGCTTCTCCTTCTCGATGACCCGCTCCACCCACTCCGGCGTGATCGGCTCGATGTAAGTCCGATCCGCCAGATCCGGGTCCGTCATGATCGTGGCGGGATTCGAGTTCACCAGGATCACCCGGTATCCTTCCTCGCGCAGGGCGCGCACCGCCTGCGTTCCGGAGTAGTCGAACTCCGCCGCCTGCCCGATGACGATCGGACCGGAACCGAGGATCAGGATGCTTTCAATATCGGTACGCTTCGGCATCAGGCAGCGTGTATTTCACCCGGGTAATCGCAGGAACGCCGGCCGCCGCTGGGTGCGGCCGGCCGGCGGTCGCCCGCGGCAACAAGGCTTGCTCGGGGCGTGAATATACCGGCAGCGGGGGTGCCCACGCCACCCTGCACCGCCGGTCAGTCTTCCCTCTTCCCCGCTTCCCTGCGCAGCGCCAGCGTGAGCAGGAACGCGAACCCGCCCCAGACGAACCCGGTGATGAGGATGAGCGTGATCCAGGAGAGAGCGGTCATGCGAAATCAACCTCCTCCGAGAAAGGCGAAACGCAGCAGAAAGAGCACGGCGAGGCTGTAGGTGAGCACTCCGACTTCGCGACCGCGACCGGCCAGGATCTTGATCACGGGATACGAAACGAACCCGATCGCCAGCCCGTTCGCGATCGAGAAGGTGAGGGGCATCCCGATCAGGGTGAGGAAGGCGGGCACCGCTTCGGTCGCGTCGTTCCAGTCGATCGCCACCGCGGCGCGCAGCATCAGGCTACCGACGATGATCAGTGCGGGAGCCGTTGCCACCGCGGGCACTGCCGCCGCAATCGGCGAGAAGAAGACCGCGAGCAGGAACAGGCCGCCCACGGTCACGGCGGCGAGGCCGGTGCGACCGCCTTCCGCGACGCCGGTCGCGCTCTCCACGTAGGCGGTAACGGTCGATGTCCCGAGAACGGCCCCTGCCGTGGTCGCGACCGCGTCGGCCATGAGAGCCCGCTGCGCCCGGGGCAGGTCGCCGCTGGGCGTCAGGAAACCCGCCTGACGCCCCAGGCCCACCAGTGTTCCCACGCTGTCGAACATGTCGACGAAGAGGAACACGAAGATCACCTGGAAGAGTCCCAGCGAGATGGCGGCCTTCACATCCATCGCCAGCCAGGTAGAGGATGGGTCCGGAATGGAGACGATCCTCGTGGGCGGTTCGCCAACGCCCACTACGTAGGCTGCCGCGGCGGTGACGATGATCCCGAGGATGATGGCGGTCTTCCATCCCCGCGCCATCAACGCAGCCGTAACGATCAGCCCGGCCGCGGCCAGCAGCACCGACGCTCCGGTGACATCGCCGAGGGTCACCATGGTGGCCGGGTTGGCCGTCACGACGCCGGCGTTGCGCAACCCGATGAAGGCGATGAAGAGGCCGATGCCCGCTCCGGTGGCGAGCTTGAGCGTCATGGGGATCCCCCGGATCACCAACTCGCGGATCCGGCCGATCGTCAGCAGGATGAAGGCGACTCCGGAGAGGAAGACGGCCCCGAGCGCGGTCTGCCAGGGCACGCCCATCCCGAGGACGACTGTGTAGGTGAAGTAGGCGTTCAGCCCCATGCCGGGGGCCAGGGCGAAGGGGTAGTTGGCGAGAACCCCCATCAGGATCGAACCCAGCGCGGACGCTACCGCAGTGGCGAACAGCGCCCCCTCGATCGGCACGCCGGCTTCCGAGAGGATCTGTGGGTTCACGACCAGGATGTACGCCATCGTCAGGAAGGTCGTGAACCCCGCCTCCAGCTCGGTGCGCGTGTCGGTGCCCGCCTCCCTCAATCGGAAGAGTCGATCCAACAACCCCATCTCCACCGCCCGTGCCCGGGCGCTCAGCTCCGTCTGCTCTGTCATCGAAGGCGAGGGTTGAAATGGGCGGGCATTTCTGGTTGTGCCCGAGCGTTCGCATGCGCCACAGTGCAGCTGCGTTCGCCTCGGGCGGGCGGCGCCGTCGTGGCCGCGATGTTGCGCCGGTGGCGCCGGCCAGCGCAGGCGGAAAGGCATGTTTCATCCACCGGGGCGGTCGGCGTTCGGCCCGGGAGCCACGCACACCGCCCTGGGCCCGCTCGAGGCCCCCCACTATACGGTCCGCCATGCGGGCGGGACCAGAGGAAGGAACGGGAAGATGACGCTCCGACAGGTGCTGCATGCGTTGACCGCAACGGCTATGGCAGTGGGCACCTGGACTGGCGCCGCCTCAGGCCAGACCGACTCGGCGACGGTGCGCGCCGGCGAGCAATACGGCGCCGGCGGGCTGAAGCGCACCCTGCTGGGCGGAGGCTATCGAGACCTCTGGACAACGCCGATCCGCGTTCCGGTTCTCGACCTCGGCCGGTTCGCCGGCGGCCTGACCCCGGTCGAGCTGGGATCGGGGATGCAGACCATCTCGCTGCGGCTCCGGGGTGCGGACGGGCGGGAGTACAACTTTCGCTCAGTAGACAAGGACCAAAGCGGCGGGCTGCACCCGGATCTCCGCGACACTTTCATCGATCGGCTGGCACAGGACCAGGTCAGTGCAAAGCACCCTGGGGGCGCGCTGATCGCTTCCACGATCCTGGATGCCGCAGGTGTGCTGCACCCCGTCCCGCAACTCTACCTGATGCCGGATTCCCCGGAGCTCGGCGAGTTCCGGGGAATTTTCGGCGGCATGCTGGGGCTGCTCGAGATCCACCCCAACGAGGGAGAGGGCGACTCGCCCGGCTTTGCTGGCTCGGACCGCATCGTGGACTCGCAAACTCTGCTCGAGCACCTGGAGGAGACGGCAGAGCACCGGGCCGACAGCCGTGGCTACCTGCGGGTACGCCTGATCGACCTGCTGGTGGGTGATTGGGATCGGCATCCGGGGCAGTGGCGATGGGCGCGCTTTCCCCGCGAACATGGGGGATTCCGCTGGGTGCCCGTGCCGGAGGATCGCGACAACGCCTTCTCCAGCCACGACGGTCTGTTGATCCGCGTCGCGGGCGCGGCGGCACCTCATCTCAACGAGTATGGTGCCCGCTACGCGTCGGTGTCGTCGATGGTGCAGAACGCTGAGCTCCTCGATCGCTGGATCCTTTCCGACCTCCCGCGAGAGGAGTTCGATCAGGCGGCGGAGGAGCTGCGCTCGCGGATCACCGACCGCGTTCTGGAGAAGGCCGTATCCAGAACTCCGCCCGAGTACCAGCGCCTGCGCGGCGCCGAGCTCCTCCGCGAGCTTCGCGCCCGCAGAGACTCGCTCCCCCGGATCGCGCGTGAGTACTACGCCCTGCTTGCGCGCGAGGTCGACGTCCACGCGACCGACGGGGAAGATCGAGCGGAGGTCCTGCGACGGGCGGACGGCTCCCTGGAGGTTCGCTTGCTCGCGCAGGCGAGTGTGCCGGGCGATCCCTATTTCAACCGGCTCTTCCTCCCGGGCGAGACGCGCGAGGTACGGATCTACCTGCACGGAGGGGACGACGTGGGGCTGACAGGCGGGTCAGGGAGCCCGATCCAGGTGCGTCTGATCGGCGGTGGCGGAGACGACCTGCTGGCGGATTCCGCTGCTCCGGGGGCCGGCCTGACCGCCCTCCACGACTCGGACGGACAGAACCGCTTGCTCCCCTCGCGCGAAACGGTGGTCGACCAGCGCCCCTTCGTGGCTCCGGAGCGAAAGATCGGGGCCTTCAACGAGAACGCCCCGGCATTCCAGGATTGGGGAATGCGGTGGCAGTGGTTCCAACCCTACGCGGACTGGCGCTACAACGTCGGGCCGGTCATTGGTGGCGGTCCGAGTTACACCCGCTACGGCTTCCGACGGGTGCCGCACGCGCGTCGGGTGGATCTACGTGCGCTGTATGCTCCGTTGCACGGCCGCTTCGGCCTCGAGCTGTTCAGCGAGATCCAACGAACCAACTCGCCCGATCGGATCACCTATGCCGCACACGCATCGCAGCTCGCGGTCACGCGCTTCCACGGGTTCGGCAACGAAACCGCGGGAGAGGGCTCCTCGGATCGCTTCAAGGTCTGGAGCACCGAGTACAGCCTTTCAGCCGCATACCATCGCGCGCTGAACGACCGCGCTGAGCTCTTCGCCGGGCCGGTGGTGCGGTACACGCGACCCGAGCTTGAGGAGGGCGGACCGGCCGATCAACTGCGGCCGTTCGGCAGCGAGTCCTTCGGCGAGGTGGGCGCCCTGGCGGGCGCGATCTTCGACGCGCGCGACCTGCCGTCCTATCCGCGGACGGGGGTGTACGCGGCGGTGACCGCATCGGCCTTTCCGGGGGTCTGGGATGAGCCAGGCGCGTTCGGGCGACTGGACGGCGAGGCCACCACCTACCTGCCACTCCCTCTGCCGCTGGAGAGCACACTGGCGATCCGGGCGGGGAGCAGCTTGGCCTGGGGTGATTATCCGCTTCAGCAGGCGGCTTTTCTGGGAGGTCGGGGAACGGTGCGCGGGGCGCCGCGCCAGCGCTTCGCCGGGGACGCCGCGGTCTGGGGCGGCGCGGAGCTCCGCTCCTTCCTCACTCGCTTCAACTTCATCAGCCGGGGGGATCTAGGTCTGATCCTGCTGGCAGACGCCGGTCGAGTGTTCGTCGAAGGGGAGAGCTCCGACCGGATCCACACGGGCTTCGGGGGAGGTCTGTGGGTCGGCATTCTCGACCGCACCCGTACCGCCAGCATCACCTTCGCCAGCGGCACGGAGGAGGCCGCTTACTTCACTTTCGGGATGCCGTTCTGATCCCTGGATCCTGTCGCGCCTTCACCCCATCGCGCGTCCTGTGGCGTCCCGGATGTCGATGCGGAAGATCTCAGTGCGCTGCGTGTCCTGGTCATCCAGCGCAAGCGCCGCCGGAGCGAAGCGTCTCAGCTTGGCGAACGCTTGCAGCCATTCATCGCGCTGTTTGTCGGGCAGGATGCGGTACAGCGTTCCCCGCACCACTACGCTGCGCCAGCGCTGCGTGGTGTGGATCTCATCCACCTCGAACCCCACCCGCGCACCCTGCGGTCCGATTTCGGAGAGGGCCGTGTCGGGCGCACTGCGGAGATACAGGGATCCGTCCGCATAGACGTAGCGGATAGGACGGATCTCGATCTCACCGTTCCGAGCGAAAGCGATCCGCCCAGTAATGTTCCGGGCGAGGATCGCGCAGACATCTCGTCGCTCGAGCTCACGAGCTTCCGGCGTAGCGGTGCTCAACATACGCGCCTCCGTTCGCGTGAGTGGGGTGAAGACCGTCGAACGACATCCCGCCGCGGCGAGACTGTCCAGACAGAATGCACGGCGCAGGCCCAGACCTCCATCGGGAGGGATGGGACTCTGGTGTAAGGATTTTTCCGATCCCCGCCGGCCTGGCCGGCAGCGACATGCTGGCGTCCTCTGCTCTCCCTCACCGTCGTCCAGAAATTCCCGACGCCGTAGCGCCGCCCCGCGACCTATTCTCGTCGGCGCGCCACGTAGTCGAAGGGCGTCTCTGAAGTTCGGAACGGTAGCGGAAGGCACTCCAGATGAACGGATGCATCCTGGTAGCGACGGACGGCGAGCTCCGATCGCTCGGAGCGGTGCGCTGCGCGAGCGATCTCGGGCGACGGCTGAATCTTCCGGTCGAAGTGGTGAGTGTTTGTGAGCTGGCATCGGTCTTCGGCTACGAGTCGACGGACCTGGTGGCCGGCGTCGCGTCGGAGATTGCCCAGCGCGCGTGCGAGATGCGACGCTCGCGGGTGCTGGAGCAGCTCCCGCCCGACGTTGCCGATCGAGCCAGGGTGCACGTGGAGGTGGGGTCACTGGCGTCGGTCATCGCGCGCCTCGCGGAGGAACGGGACGCGCACTGCGTCGTGGTCGGCCGCAGCGTACCTAGCGCGGTAGACCGGCTTCTGGGCGACGAAACGGCGCCACGGCTGATGCAGGCGGCACACGTCCCGATGCTGGCCGTCCCCGCCGAATACGGCGAGCTTCCAAGCAAGGCCCTCGCGGCCATCGACTTCACCAGCTACAGCCTCGACGCAGCGCGGACGGCAGCTACCTTCCTGGAGCCGGGCGGCGAGTTGCACCTGGTGCACGCGATCGCGAAGGAATCCGGAGTGGCGCTTCCTTCGGCCATCCGGGCCGAGTGGGCGCGGGCCATGCGCGAAGAGCTCGCCAGCCGGATGGACGAGGTGGTGCGTCGATTGGGGCAGGAGTTTCCACACCTTCGAGTGGTGGGGCATCTCGCGGAGGGGCGGCCGGTACCGGCGGTCCTGCGGCTCACGGATGAGCTGGAGGCCGAGCTGCTTGCCTCCGGAACCAACGGCTATGGGTTCCTCGGGCGTCTGTTGATGGGAAGCGTGGCCACCCAGCTCGTGCGCAGGGCGCGATGCCTCACGCTGGTGGCGCCACCCAGGGGCATCGTGCCGACCGGGGAGAAGGGCTGGCGCGACATCTTCCAGGCCGATGCGCTCCGGGAGGATCGCCCGGTCGTCGCCAGTCAGTGAACGCCACAGCCGCCGGAGGGAGGAGACCCGCGGCCGTCGCTCCGCCTCGCCGCGAGGACTGCGGCGGGGCCTTTTCTTCGCAATCCTCGCGCACCGTCAGCGGAGCCGTTGCGAGTGCACGGTCTGGAAGGCGGCGAGGCCTTCGGCCATGCACGCCTGCCCTTCCGGGCTCGACTCCGGGTTCGACACCGCACTCGACGAGGGGCAGGAGAGATATTCCGGGGGAGCGGCCTCCACGTACAGGTGGATCGAGCCGTCCTCGAAGATCACCAACTTTTGATAGCCCGGGGCCGAGACGCCGAACTGCTTCCCCGGCGCCTCCCCCACCTCCGAATTCTTGCTGGCTGCACCTGAGACCAGGTTGAAGACCGGATCCGTAGCCTCGGTCCCGTGGATGACCTGGAGCGAGTGCTCATGGCCGCCCGCGAAAATCAGCGGCGGTTCCAGCCGCGCGAAGATCTGGCGCAGCCCGCGCTCCAACTCGCGATATGGGAGTGACGTGAGATCCTGCAGAATGGCCCCGCTCCGCGCGAGGATGTAGCGGAGCCCGAAGGTCTCCCAGAAGGAAAAATGCCCTCCGTGTGGACCCGCCGATTTGAAGGGATGGTGCGCCGCGATGAGGATCTCCCGCTCGCCGGCAGTCTGCATCGCCTCCTCGATCCCCTCCAGCACGGCTCGGTTGCGGAAGGCGTCGTCCTCGTTGCCGTACAGCAGCCACCAGGCGGTGTCGAGCAGCAGCATGCGAATGTGGCTTCCCACGTCGACCACCGTGGGTCCGCCTGTGCCGGCCGGCGGCTCGAGGGCGACGTTGGCGCCGGTGTGGCGGCCGGCCATCACCAGGAAGTTCGAGAGCAGCGCAACCGTCCGGGCTCCCACCAGGTTCGTGTCCATCCCCCAATCGTGGTTGCCCGCCAGGAAATAGCCGCGCGCCCCGCGCAGGCGTGCCTGCGGCCCCGCGAGGAGCAGCACCTGGTCCATTACCACGGTGGAGTCTCGTGGCCACTCCCCCGTTCCCTGGTCGTGAAGCCCTTCGGGGTAGACGATGTCTCCCAGAAAGAGGACGTAGACCGACGAGTCACGCTCGAGGGCCCCCGCCCACCACTCGATGTCCTGATGCAGGCGCGGCAGGATGGGGTGGGTGGCGGCCGTCGCATCACCACCATCACCAACAAGGAAGATCACGCTCTCGACGTCCGCCGGATCGGGTGGCCCCACCGCCTCGACCGCGGGGGCCGGGGCCGGTTCCCTGATGCAGCCAACGAAGAGGATGAAGAGCCAGAGGAGGAGGCAGCGGCCGTTCGGCATCGGGGAAGGAGGCTAGGGCGCGGGGATGCTGATGGTGAAGAAGGGCAGGTCGGGAAAGGCGATGCCCGGGTCTTCCTCCCGTTGCCACCCCCGGAAGCCGCCCATCAATCCCCCGAGGGTGAGGCCAACCCCCGCGCCGATCACCCCACCGGCCCACGGAGCCTCCTGGTCTCCGGAGAGGAGCCAGCCCAGACCTGTGCCCACCGCGGCACCGACCACCATGCCCGAGGTCGACCCGACGATGCTGCCCACGTGAGCCTTGGGGCCGGCTAGACCGAACACCACTCCCACCGCGGGCGCCGCGATCATCGGAATCGATTGCCAGTGGATCAGGTCCTCGGCGGAATCCATGTACTCGCGCTGGAAGCGCGCCCGGGCCACGATCGCCGAGAGGGTGACCACGCCGCCTCCCGCGGCGCCCACCACCGCACCCACCACCGCGCGCCGCGTCTCCTGCGCCCCGGCCGGCACGGGAAGCAGCTCACCGAGCAGCAACAGCGCGAGCAAGATTGACTGGATCCACCGGGTCACCGCTCCCTCCGCTCCTCCGGCGACGTGTCGGCCGAGATTGTGCCGCGACGGGCTGGCGCATCTGCACAAGTCGCACCGCAAGCGACGGTGGAACCGCCATCGAAGAGATGCCCGTGGGTCGTGTGGCCGGGGAGATGCCACTGGCTACCGCTCGTGGGCCCTCGCGTTGCTCGGGATGACAGAGGTTGCGGGATGGCGCAGGTTCCTCGGGGCCACCAGAGGAACCTCGCCATGAACAGAGGTTGCTCGGAAGGTCGACCGACTCCGACAGCTACGACGACACCGGGGCACACTGCCGCGCCCGCTCGAGCAGCAGCTCCCTTTCCCGCTCGTTGCTGGTGAGCTCGGCCGCCCGCTCGAACTCCGCGCGCGCCTCGTCGGTCCGGCCCAGACGGACGAGCAGGTCGCCCCGAACACTGGGCAGCAGGTGGTAATTGCGAAGGGACTTTTCAGCGGTTAGCCGGTCGACGAGCTGCAGACCCACCTCCGGACCGAAAGCCATAGACAGGGCCACGGCACGGTTCAGCTCGACTACAGGAGAGGGGGAGACGCGAGCGAGCGCCTCGTACAGAGCGGAGATCCGCACCCAATCCGTCTCTTCCGGGGTGCGGGCGCGCGCATGACAGGCCGCGATCGCGGCCTGCAGCGTGTAGGGTCCGGGTCGGCCGCCCAGGCGCTCCGCCCGCTCGAGAGCTGCGAGGCCGCGTCGGATCAACAGCTGGTCCCAACGGGTGCGGTCCTGGTCGAGTAGCAGGACCGGCTCGCCGTTCGCGCCCACGCGAGCACGCAGCCGTGATGCCTGGATCTCCATCAGCGCAACGAGGCCGTGCACCTCCGGCTCCTCCGGCATCAGCTCGGCCAGCACCCGGCCCAGCCGCAGGGCGTCCTCGCAGAGCTCAGGGCGAATCCACCTCTCCCCCGCGGTGGCCGAATACCCCTCGTTGAAGATCAGGTAGATGACGCCCAGCACCCCATCGAGGCGGCTCTTGAGCTCCTTACCACGCGGCACCTCGAAGGGCACCTTCTTCTCCGCCAGCGTCCGCTTCGCGCGGACGATCCGCTGGGCGACGGTCGGAACGGGGACGAGGAACGCGCGAGCGATCTCCTCGGTCGTGAGACCTCCCAGCATGCGCAGCGTCAGAGCTACCTGCGCCTCCACCGTGAGCACCGGATGGCAGCAGGTGAACACCAGCCGGAGCAGGTCGTCGCGGATGGGATCGTCGATCTGGGCGTCGAGATCCGGTTGCGCCGCCTCACGCTGCGCCTGGATCTCGAAGCCCACCAGCTCCTCCTTTCGCTCGCGCATGCTGTAATGCCGGATCTGGTCAACGGCGCGTCGTTTCGCGGTCGCCATCAACCACGCCCCGGGATTGTCCGGCACTCCCGCTTCCGGCCAGCGCTCGAGCGCCGCGAGCAGGGCGTCCTGCGCCAGGTCCTCGGCGAGACCAACATCGTGCACAAGGCGAGCGAGCCGCGCGATGATGCGCGCAGACTCCATGCGCCAGACGGCTTCGACCGTACGGTGAATTGCGGATGCCTCCATGGCATCCAATTGGGATCGCAACCGGTGCGGAGCGCAAGGGCCGCGACGACGGGCGAGCCGCGACGACCATCTCAGGACCTGGCGGCGGCGTCACCGCTCACCGGGCCCTCGGCTAGCTCCTTCAGGTTAGCCAGACCCCTGTCGAAGTCACCGCCGACCAGCCGATCCATGTTGATCACCGCCTGCATCACCTTCGAGCCCAGGTTGTTGCGTCCTTGCATCCCCCAGACGATCCGCGTCCGATCACCCTCCGGGGTGAGAGTGAAGTCGATCCGATTCCGGGCGGGGAACGGCCGGATGAACTCGAGCTGGATCTCGAGGCTGCGGGGCGGCTCGGCAGCCGTGATCTCCATCCGCCCTTCTCCCGCCTTCTTGTTCCCCGACCAGGCGTAAACGGCACCCGGACCCTCGTTCGCACCCGAAAAGTTCCGTTGCATGGCGGGATCGAGCTTCTCCCACGGGGACCAGCGGGGCCACTGGTGGAAATCGGCGAGCAGTGGGTAGATCCGATCCGCGGGGGCGCTGATTACGGCCGACCGCTCCACCCGAAAGGAGTCGGGGCGGGTGAGGACGCGAGCGACGAAGCCGATCACCAGAAGCGCCACGGCCGCGGACAGAATGGTGAGCATGAACACCTCCGGTGTGGGGGGTTGGTTTGCGTAACCGCGACCGCTCGCGCTCCTCGGAACGAACGCGGCGCAGCGGGCGCCGCCGTAATCGTGAATGATTCATTTGCGACCCTGATCGACCAGGCGTCGAACAAGCGTTTGAGGATTCGACATCGATTCCACAGCGGAATGAGCGCGGTGTGGCGGACGGATTCCCAGTTGCCGGGCATCCGCTGCCTCTCTGTCAGCCGCTCAGCGTGTCGACTGGCCGCACTACGGACGAGCTAGCCGAAGTCGAGCGATCCCGCCGGGGCCCGAGTAAGGGTTCCCCCCACCCTCCTGTGCCGCGATCCCTGACGCGAAAAACGTCAACCTCCCCGACAGCGAAAAATCTGCGGACTGGCGAGAATTGCGGCACGCCGGCCCCCGGCCACGCTCCGGGTGCGGCGCCTGATCTCACGCCAGCGTCAAGGAAGCGGATGAACGTGAACGAGAAGACCTCGGCACCTGAAAAGATTCCTGAACTGAGAGCGTCGCGGCGCGACTTCCTGCGGGCCTCCGCCCTCGGCCTCGCGGTCCCCGTCGCCGGCGGGGTGCTCGCGGCCTGCTCGACCGGAGAAGCCGGAACGGGGGCGGAGACGGCGTCGGCAGTCAGCGGAGCGCATACCGGCGCAGCGCATGCCGCGGCTCCGGCGGCCCCGGCCAAGACGCCCGAATCGATTCGTGCGCGCGCCGACGAGATGGACGCCATGCACGAGAAGGGGATCAAGTCGTTCCCGGCGCCCACCGAGGGCAAGGGAAACCAGATCCTGGAGCCCCGCCTCGAGAACGGCGTGAAGGTGTTCGACCTGGAGACCTCGATCGTGCAGTGGGAGGTGGAGCCGGGGCGTCGCGTGGAAGCGTGGGCGTACAATGGCCAGGTCCCCGGCCCGCAGATCCGCGTCCGTGAGGGGGACCGGGTGCGCATCAACCTGAAGAACGGCCTCGAGGAGTCCACGGCGATTCATTTCCACGGCCTGGAGATCCCCAATGACCAGGACGGCGTGCCGTTCATCACCCAGCCGCCGGTGAAGCCAGGTGAGTCGTACACCTACGAGTTCGTGGTGCCCAATGCAGGCTCACACATGTACCACTCGCACCACAACTCGGCGAAGCAGGTGGGAATGGGGCTGCTCGGTGCGTTTGTCGTGGAGCCGAAGAACCCGCGGCCGATCGAGAGGGCCGACGTCGACTACGTCATGATCCTCAACGACGGCTTCCACGGCTACACCCTGAACGGAAAGGGCTTCCCGGCCACCGAGCCCATCAAGGCGAAGCTGGGTCAGCGGGTCCGGCTGCGCTTCATGAACGAGGGGATGATGGTGCACCCGATGCACCTGCACGGCAAACACATGACCGTCATCGACCGGGACGGCTGGCCGCTGCCGCAGCCGTGGAAGTGCGATACCCTCAACATCGCGCCTGGCGAGCGCTGGGACGCGATCGTGGAGGCGACCAACCCGGGCACCTGGGCCTTCCACTGCCACATCCTCTCCCACGCCGAGAGCGAGCACGGCATGTTCGGGATGGTGACTGTTTTGATTGTGGAGTGAACGGCGGGAGGGCTGAATTACGAATTGCGAATTACGAATTGCGGATTACGGATTACGCCGGCGCGCGATTCCAGCCCGCAATTCGTAATTCGTAATTCGCAATTCTTGCTAAGGAAATTCAAAGCCAACCACCCTGACGTCGAGACGGTGCTCGGCTGGGTCGCGTCGGAATTGCAGCGCTCCGCGCCGCGTGGCGGCTTCGGGGACGTAGTCGAGGGTGGCGTGGCTTTCCTCGACCGGCTTGCCCTCGCTCAGCAGTTCTCCCTGGACCTGTACTGCGGCGGCGGTCTCGGTGCCTTCGTTGCGCACGGTGAACATGAGCAGGTGCCCGGTGGGGGTCGGCACGACCGAGTCGGCGTGCACGGAGAGGATCGGGGCGCCCGGCTCTTCGCTCAGTCCCTCGCGCAGGGTGTAGCCGATGATGGCGGCGACCAGGAGTGCGCTCAACGCGGCCACCACCCGCTCGGCGGGGGCCGCGCCGCTTCCATGTGCCTCTTGCCGCTGCCCAGCGTCGCGCTTCGACGATTTCCGGGTGGAACGCCCCGTCGCGCCACCGATTGGGTGCTCGCTCATCAGATGATCAGCCGCGCCGCAGCCGCGCCCAGGGCCGCCGGAAAGCCCAACACCATCGTCTGCATCACGAAGCTGGCATACGCCCCGGGGTCATAGCGTCCAAACGTCCACAGCACGTATGCGCTCACCAGCAGCGCAATGGCGTAGCCCGCGACGGTGAAGCGAAAGAAGATCCCGGCGATGGTCGAGCCCTCCGGGTGTGCGTGCGCGCCGCGGAACTCGACCGCGTATACGACGGCGTGCATGATCGCAAGAGAGACGATCGCCAGCAGAACCGCGTGCCAGGCAGTCATGCGGACCGCGATGAGCACCATTTCCTCCGTGGGAGCCACGTTGAAGGCGAAGAAGATCGCCCCGGCGAGCATCAGGAAGAGCTCGCCCGCGTAGCCAGCGTTCTCCTCTCGCTCTTCCTTTTCACGCTCCACCTCACCACCCAGCTGGCTCGATGCGAGCACTGCCCCGAAGCTGGCGGGGATGGCCTGGAGTGCGACCTTCCCTACCCACTCCCGCAAGGGCATATCGGTGTTGAGGACGTTGAAGAGAACCAGCACGAAAACGGAGGATACGATCCCCACGCCGTAAGCGACGAAGGCGTCAACGACGTCGTCGAGCCAGGTCGAAGCTTCGGTGAAACCCGAGAAACGATCCAATCCGACGAGCACGGGGATGATGACGACCATGAAGAGGGCCAGGCGGGCTCTGTCCATGTAGAAGCCCAGCCACCACATCTCCATCGTCATCAGCAGGGGGAGTGAGAAGAAGATCGCGCCGCCGAAGGCGCGCGCGACGCCCCTCCAGAACTTGCGGTGCCTCTTCCGTCGCTCCGCGTCGCTCTCCCCTTCTCTGCCCCACCCTCGATTGTCGACCATCGGTCGCCGTCTATCTGGAGCTCGCGAGCATGCACCCTGGAAGCCCCCGCAAAAGGCCCTATGCGCCGTCCTCGTCGGGTGGGATATCTCCGCGCGGAAACTGTCCTGCATACCGCTCGATCCACTCCGCAGCCGCCTCCTGCGCGCTGAGCACCCGCCCCTCCTTCTCGCGCACCTCCCTGCGGTAGTTCTCTATGGCACAGACCTGCTCCACCATGCGCGAGCGGAACGCGGCGGCCTGGTCCATGAACTGGACGCCCACGAGGTACCGACCTTCCTCCGGCCGGCACCAGGCCACGCGGGCCGCCGCCTCGAAGACGGGGCGGACCGTGGGGATGCGCAGACGCAAGAGATCACCGACTTGCGGGCAGGTCGTGGAGACGAAAGCGAGACCGCCGCGGCTCACATTGAGGCTCTGCTCACGGCGGGCTTCAGACGCGGAGACGGTCTCGACCTCCAGCGGCACGTTGACCGTGTGCCGGATGAACTCACGGCGTCCATCCGGACGTTCGTGGTCGCGAATGTCCTCTGGTGCCATCTCCCGGGATCGGTGTGGTCCATTCTGGTCCGAACGGCGCAGGCGCGCCCACGGGGGCGGGCGCGCCGCGAGTCACAGCACCGTTCGGGCCAGAATGCGGGACGAGGGTCCTCGGCTCGTCGCCCGGCTTCAGCCTGGCCGCCGGAGCGCGAGCGGTGCGCCCCAGCCGACCCTGTTATCCTGAGCGGAGCGAAGGATCGCGAGCAGGCACCGTCGCGGCATGCGATCCTTCGCCCCGCCCGTGCGGGGCGTATCCATCCTTCGGCTTCATGCTGGGGGCACGTTCTGGTTCCGTCGGAAGAGGTTGGTCGGGTCGAACCGCGCCTTGATCGCGCGTAGCCGCTCCCAGGTGCCATCCGGATAGGCATCGCGCACCCGCGCCTCTCCCTCGGATCCCATGAAACCGATGTAGGCACCGCGCTCCCCCTTCCGGAGGTGATCGGCGAGCTCCTTCGTCCACTGTTGGTGCTCCCCCTCCTCTGCCGGATCACCATACATGGCGCCGGTGAGCACCATGATCGCCCGGTTACGGTGAGCGAACGCGGTCGCGTCCGCGGGCACGCGGGCGACGGCTCCCCCCATGACCCGGAAATGCGCCACCCGCATGGGGGCACGCGAGCGCGGCAGCGCCTCGAGAATCGCCTCTGCCGCTGCTAGATCGACTTCGTCGGTGAAGAAGCAGGTGGAGGCGACGCGTGCCGCCGGGCTTGGCGGCTCCGGCCCGCCCTCGTACACCTGGGAGTAGGGGATCGAGCGGAACTGATCGAGGACTGGCGTAGCAATCGCCCGCAACGGCGCCAGCGCGCGTGCCCCGGCATCCGCGTCGCCCACATTCACGAGGAGGGCGGAAATGATCGGCTTCCCGTGCACCTCCGCGGGTAGGAAGGGCATGGGCGGCGCCAGCATGACGTTGAGGAAGCCTGAGAGGTCCTCCGAAGCTGCTTGCAGCGCCTCGAGGGCGTCAACGATGGCACGGGGGTTGGCGGGGAGCGCGATCATCCCCGCCACGGCCTCGCCAACTTCGTGCAGGCGGTAGTGAATTCGGGTGACCACACCGAAATTCCCTCCACCCCCGCGAATCGCCCAGAAGAGATCCGGCTCGGATTCGGCATCGATCCGTCTCACCTTACCGTCGGCGGTCACGATCTCCGCCCCCAGCACGCTATCGATGGTGAGCCCCAGCTTGCGATGGAGGAACCCGATGCCGCCGCCCAGGGTGATGCCGCCGATTCCCACCGAGGCCGTGTCACCAAAACCGACGACGAGGCCATGCGCGCCGGTGGCCCGGGTGAGCGCGCCGGCGGTCATCCCGGCGTCCGCCCAGGCGGTGCGGTCCTTCACGCTCACCTCGATCGAGTTCAGCGACGAGAGGTCGAGCACGATGCCGTCGTCCACGCCGCTGTGACCCGCCGGGCTATGCCCCCCACTCCGTACGGCGAGCGGCGCGCCGCTCTCGCGAGCGTAGGATACGACCCGGGAGACATCGCGCGCGTCCCGCGGACGCACGATCGCGGCCGGCTGCGTCACCAATCCGCTGTAGTAGACGGAGCGCGCCTCGTCATAGCCAGGGTCTCCAGAGACGATCACCTCGCCGCTCACGAGGCCGCGAAGATGCCGGATCTGAGCTGGAGGAGTCTGTATGGATGACTGCACAGGACACTCCTTGAGGAGGTGGAGAAAACAGGCTGAGAACGATCGAGCCCTGCTCAGCCTGACACAAGGTCCAGGATCCGGAGGATGCGATTCAGCTTGTAACGGTGGTCTCGCGCTGTTGGCGCCATCGCCCGACGGCGCCGATCCGCAGTATGTTCAAGTCGTTACGAGAGCCGTCACAATGAACCTCTCGGGCTGGTGGAGGTATTGACGTACAGCGACCGCCCGCTGTGACACCTGGCGGGTGGGAGGTGAACGAGGTTCTGGGATCGAAATTGATGATTGGAGCGGAAGCGGTTCTCACGCGCGCGTCGTACACGGATCTTCACAATCACGTGGTGCCGGGGGTGGACGATGGATCGCGCTCGGTCGAAGAGTCCCTGGAGTCACTGCGCTCGTTCCGTCAGGCGGGAGTGGACCGGATCGTGGCGACGCCGCACCTCTATGTGCAGCACCTCGACGGTGCGCGGGAGCTTACCCGCACCCTGCAATTCCTCCGTCGCGAATTCGACTTCCTGGCTGCTACCGCGGCTGGCGTGGACGGCGCCGTCCCGGAGATGCGGTTCGGTCAGGAGATCTGCGCACCGAACGCCTGGGACATCCGGCGGGTGGTTGACGAAGCCGAGCTGGGGCTGGGATCGTCGGCCTTTCTGCTGGTCGAGTTCGGCTTCGAGCTGAGGGGTGACCCCGAAGCGGTGATCGAGGCCGTGCACGAGGCGGGGCGGGAGATCGTGATTGCGCACCCGGAGCGCTATCGTTACCCCGACGGGCCGGACCCCGTGGAGCGGATGCGCCGATGGGTCGAGGCCGGCGCCTACCTGCAGGTGAACCTGGGAAGCCTGCGCGCCGGAGAGGGGGCGTACGGCGCCGCAGTGGCTCGTCTGGGCTGGCGCCTGATCGACGAGGGTCTAGCGCACCTGCTGGCCTCCGATCACCACTGCCGGGCGCGGCCGCAGATCGTCCACCGGGAGATTCACGAGGCGCTGCTGGCGCGCGGCGGAGTGGAGCAGGCGAAACTCCTGTTGGAGGAGAACCCACGGCGGATCTTCGCGGGGGAGGCGCCGCTGCCGGTGGAGGCGCTCTGTAGCGGGGTATAGATCGAGGGAGTTTACAGAAGACCGCAGGGGTCGCGGAGGACGCCGGGGAGGGCGCAGAGGGGGTCGGCCGATTACGAATTGCGAATTTTGAATTAAGTCATCCCTACTCCGCGCCCTCCGTGCCGTCCTCTGCGACCTCCGCGGTTTCTGTTTGTTCCGAACGTCTTTCGAAGCCTCCTCCTGCCAGGTTTCACAAACCGAGCTCGGGTGCAACCTCCCGCATCGCCTCGATCACGAACTGGACGTGGTCCTTCAGCTCCACGCCAAACTCCCGCGCCGCCTCGCTCACCTCCTCGCGATCCACCCCGGCCGCAAACGCGCGATCCTTGAATTTCTTCATGACTGACTTCGCCTCGAGATCGTGCAGCGCCCGCGAAGGGCGAACCAGGGCGGTGGCGCTGATCAGCCCCGTGATCTCGTCGCAGGCGCGGAGCGCCCGATCGAGCAGCGTCTGCGGGGGCACGTCCGTCCGCGCCGGGTAGCCGTGCGCGAGCACCGCGTGCACGAGCTCGTCCGGATAGCCCGCCTGCCGCAGCACCTCCGCCCCCGGTCGCGGATGCTCGTCCGGGTGCCTCTCGTAATCGAAGTCGTGGATCAGCCCCGTCGCCCCCCACAGCTCCTCGTCCTCCCCATACTTCCGCGCATACGCGCGCATCGCCGCCTCCACGGCGTACATGTGACGGCGGAGAGACTCGCTCTCGACCCACGATTGCATCAGGGCAAGGACCTCGGCGCGCGACGGATTCTGGCTCATGGGCGGCGGGAAATTACGAATTACGAATTACGAATTACGACTGGGGTTTAGGTCTGTGTGCTCGGCGCATCCATTCTGCGGAAGCCCGGCCGTCGATACCGTCAGGCGCTGGAGTCGCGTCCGTCCGAATCGAAGACGTTGGCTTCCGTCGAAAGAATGATGGCGGTCAGCATCCGGATCAACTCATCTGCCTCGGTGAGCAATGGCCCGGTTTCCTCGCGTGACGCGATGTCCGCATCGTACATCAGTCTCAGCCAGTAGCGGCTCTCGCGAGCCTCCTTGCGGGCGATCGACATCTTCGAGACGAAGTCCCGCCGGCTCTGAGCGGCGATCGCTTCTTCGACATTCGCCCCTACACTCGTTGCTGAGCGTGCTAGCTGTCGAGACAACACAAACTCTTTCCTCGCCTGGACGCGCCGATACAGACGCACCGCCGCCAGCGCATAGGCGTAGCTCTTCTCCAGCACAGCATTGTGCCTCATCGCTTGGCGGCTGAGCCGTTACACCTCTCCGACCCCTATTCGGCCTACAATCCAAGTAATTCGTAATTCGTAATTCGTAATTCCGGTTCAGCCTAGCACCCGGGTCCGGGGCGCTAAAACTGCGCGTTTCCCGGCGTCCTCGGAAATGGTATCACATCCCGAATATTCGCCATGCCGGTGGCGTACTGGATGGCGCGCTCGAGGCCGAGGCCGAAGCCGGCGTGGGGGACGGTGCCGTAGCGGCGCAGGTCGAGGTACCAGTCGTAGGCGGCGGGGTCGAGTCCCATCTCCTCCATCCGCCCTTGCAGAACATCGAGGCGCTCCTCGCGCTGCGAGCCGCCGATGATCTCGCCGATGCCGGGGGCCAGCACGTCCATGGCGGCGACGGTGCGGCCGTCGTCGTTCAGGCGCATGTAGAAGGCTTTGATCTCCTTTGGATAGTTGGTTACCACCACGGGACGGCCGACGAGCTTCTCGGTCAAGTAGCGCTCGTGCTCGCTCTGCAGGTCCATCCCCCACTCGATGGGGAATTCGAAGCGAACGTTCGCCTCCTGGAGATGCCGCACTGCGTCGCTGTAATCCATCCGCTCGAAGCTCTGGCGGACGAAGTCCTCCAGGCGCTGCACCACCCCCTTCTGGATGCGCTGGTCGAAGAAGGCCATGTCCTCAGCCCGCTCTTCCAGTAGCGCCCGGAAGATGTAGCGCAGGAAATCCTCGGCGAGCTGCGCGTCGTCGCTAAGGTCGGCGAAGGCGATCTCCGGCTCCACCATCCAGAACTCGGCGAGGTGCCGGCTGGTGTTGGAGTTCTCGGCCCGGAACGTCGGCCCGAAGGTGTAGACGCGGCTCATCGAGAGGCAGTACGCCTCCACATTGAGCTGGCCCGAAACGGTCAGGCTGGTTCGCTGGCCGAAGAAGTCCTCGCTGTAATCCACACTCCCATCCTCGCGGCGCGGCAGGTTCTCGAGGTCCAGGGTGGAGACACGGAACATCTCCCCCGCCCCCTCGGCGTCGTTGGTGGTGATGATGGGGGTGTGGATCCAGAAGAAGCCCCGCTCGTGGAAAAAGCGGTGGATCGCCATCGACAGGGTGTGACGCACCCGTGTGACCGCCGAGATCGTGTTCGTGCGCGGGCGCAGGTGCGCCACCTCGCGCAGGTACTCGAAGGAGTGCGCCTTGGGCTGGATGGGATACCGCTCCGGATCGTCCACCCACCCCACGACCTCGATCGACTCCGCCTGCACCTCCACCGCCTGCCCCTTCCCCAGCGACTCGGCGAGCTGCCCCCCCACGACGATCGCGCAACCCGTGGTCAGCCGAGCAATCTCCTCTGCGTAGTTGGGAAGCGATGCGCTCGCGACCACCTGCAGCGGCGGCAGGCTGGTCCCGTCATATACGTGGATGAACGAGAGATCGCCCCGCGCCTCCCGGCGCGTGCGCACCCATCCCTCCACCGTCACCCGCGTCCCCACCGGCACTCGCCCGGAGAGGATGTCCGCTATGCTTGTCTGCGTCATTCTGGATATCTGATGTAATGCTGGGGCGTCGCTACTGGTTATCCGTTATCCGTTATCCGTTGACCAGGTCTCCAGTACAACCGAAGTGACCGAAGACAAGACGACCCGTCAGGGCCGAAGGCAACGGACATGGCATCGCCGCGGTGACACTGGAAGCCGCCATTCCCGACGGATAGCGGATAACGGATAACGAATAAGGGAATAACCCCAGGCTGCCCAATCACCCCACTTTCCTCTTCTTGCGCACCGCACCACCCCCGGCCCGCTCCCCCGCCGTAAACGCCGACGGACACAGATCCGTGAGCACACACTCCTCGCACTTCGGGCGGCGGGCGACGCACACGGCGCGACCATGGTCGATGAAGCGGTGAGTGAAGACCACCCGCTCCTCCTCGGGGACCAGTGGCAGCAGGTCCTGCTCGATCTGCAGAGGGTCGTCGGAGGTGGTGAGGCCCAGGCGATTGGCGACGCGCTTCACGTGGGTGTCGACGACGATGCCGTCGGCGATGCCGAAGCCGACCCCCAGCACGACGTTGGCGGTCTTGCGGCCGACGCCCGGGAGCTGCACCAGCTCGTCCAGCGAGGGAGGCACCTCGCCTCCATGGCGCTCGACCAACGCCGTCGACATTCCCTTCAGCGCGCGCGCTTTGCTGCGGTAGTAGTTGAGCTTTCCGATCGCGCGTTCGAGGTCCTCCAGGGGGGCCTCCGCCATCGTTTCGGCGGTAGGGTAGAGCGCGAACAGCCCCGGCGTCACCCGGTTGACGAGCGCGTCGGTGCACTGCGCCGACAGGATCGTCGCGACGAGGAGCTGAAACGGTCCTTCGTGATCGAGGGAGCAGCGACTGTCGGGGTACGCCTGCGCCAGGCGATACAGGATCTCAGCGGTTCGCTCGCGCCGAGCCCGCTTGCTTTCTCTGGGCAAAGTAGGATTCCACTTCCGATCGGGGCCAACAATTGAGCACCTGGCGCGGCTCCAGCCCTGCCTTGCGCGCCATGTTCACACCGTACCGCACATGGGCCAATGCGTCCACCGAGTGCGCATCCGGATCGATAGCGATCGGGAGCCCGCGAGCCGCCGCCCTGCGCAACTCCCGCCACCCCAGGTCCAGGCGATTGGGATGTCCATTGGTCTCGATGATCACCCCCGCCTCCGCCGCGGCGTCCAGGACGGCGTCGAGATCGAACGAGTACCCTTCACGCCGCAGCAGCAACCGCCCGGTGGGGTGGCCGAGGATGGTCAGTCGCGGATGTCGAACCGCCCGGACCAACCTTTCCGTCATCGCCTCCGGTGTCATCCGCTGGCCGGAATGAACCGACCCCACCACATAGTCGAGCCGCGCCAGTACGTCGTCCGGGTAGTCGAGGGAGCCGTCGGGGAGGATGTCCGACTCCGTGCCCGCAAACAGGTGCACCCCCTTCCCGTCCCTCGCGGCGTTCAACTCGTGGATGGCATCGCGCTGCGCCAGCAGCGTCTCGGGCGAGAGACCTCGCGCGTACGCCGCCGTGCGCGAATGATCGGCGATGCCCAGATACTCCCATCCCAAGGACGCGGCACCCTGGGCCATCTGCTCGAGAGTCGATTTGCCGTCGGAGGCGGTCGTGTGGCAGTGGAAGGTACCGCGGAGATCCTGGAATTCCACCAGCCGTGGCACCCGACCCGACGCAGCGAGCTCGACCTCTCCCAGGCCCTCGCGCAACTCGGGCGGAAGGTACTGCAAGCCGAGGGCGCTGTACAGCGCGGCCTCGCCGGCGGTGCGACGTCGCCGTCCATCCCGCATGAGGCCGTCGCGGTCCAGGGCAAATCCGAGCGACGCCCCCCGCTCCTGCAGCGCCGCCAGATGGGCCTCGCTCCCCGTCTCCCACAACAGCGCGGCCGCGTAGCGCGCGGCCGGGACGCAGCGCAGACGAACCGGAAGACCGTCGCTCAGCCGCGCTTCGAGCGTGTCTCCCTCGGATCCCCTGCGGACACCGGAGAAACCCGCCAGCTCCCCAAACGCACCGAGCGTCTCAGCCGGGTCGGACGAGGCAGCCACCAGGTCGATCCGCTCGATCACCTCCAGACAGCGACGAACCGAACCGGCGATCGCGGCGCTGCTTACCTCGGGTCTGCCACGAAGCCAGTCCTCCAGGCGCTTCGCCACCTCGAGCGCCCACGCGTACAGGCGGCGTCCGAGCACCGAGCGCGCGAACGCGATCCCCTCGAGCACCTTCTCCTGCATCTTCACGCCGAAGCCCGGAAGAGTTGAGAGACGGCCCGCGCGCGCAGCGGCCTCCAGCGCGTCCAGCGAATCGATGCCGAGCTCCTCGTAGAGGGTACGGATACGCTTCAAGCCCAGTCCGGGGAGCCGCAGCAGATCGAAGAGACCGACCGGCGTTTTGGCGACCAGCTCCTCGTGCATCCGCGACCGCCCGGTGAGCAGCAGCTCCTCGAGCACGGAGGCGATCCCCGGGCCGATACCTGGTAGCGAGGTCAGCTCGCCCGCCCGGGCGAGTGCGACCAGATCGCGATCGGTTCCCTCCAGCGCCCGAGCAGCGGCGGCGAAGGCCCGGGCCCGGAATGGATCGGCAGAGTGGAGCTCCAGAAGGGTGGCGATCTCGGCGAGGACGCGTGCCGCCTCCGGAGGGGAGGGCGCCCCGGAAGGCGCGTCGCTCACGGCACGTTCGGGCCGGAGTCGCGGCCCAGGGTGATCAGGCGGTAGGGAAGGCGTGACACGGGAACGAAACGCGGCTCCTCGCCTGCTTCCGCCTGCGCGGAGGTGATCTTCTCGGACACGTCGCCGGGGAAGGTGTCGATGTACCAGAGGATCCGACCGAGCAGCTTGAGCACTTCGCCCACCGTGACGAGCGAATACAGCCCGGACATGGCTCCGCCCGGCAGGACGCTCTCGAACTCCGTTCCGGAATCGCGCGTCCCCGCGTCCGCCCAGAGGCTGGCGATGCCCGGTCCGGCCTCGGTATCGAAGGGGATGACGCTGAATCCCGCGCGGTCGCGTCGGAGTCCGAGCACCATCAGCACCTCCAGGCGCTGGAAGAGATCACCCGAGCGTCCAGTCACGGGATAGCCGGTGACGAACATCCCATCCACCTGCTCGGGAGTCGCGTCCGGGGCGATACTCCCCCAGAAGAGATTCTGCGGCAGCTGGATGTAGAACGAGGGACGCGGCAGCACCAGCTCCCAGCCCTCCATGCTCGGTTGCGCTTCGACGAGGAAGCGCGCGGCCGCCGGGTGTAGGAGATAGGTCGTATGCCCGAGGCTCCAGTAGTTGTAACCGTGGTAGAGGAGTGTCCGGTACTGCTCCACGGCCTCCGCCGGTGCCTCTGGTGGCACGAACGAGCGCACCGCCTCGCTCGTGGCCGGAAGCATCGAGAACGGCTCCAGCCGCAGCGGATCCGATCCGTGAAACTGCGCATCCGCCGCAATCGCCGGGAAGACTTCCGACTCGTACGCTGTGTCGGCGAACGCCACCTCGTAGGGTGTGATGCGCAGTAGGTTGCCGGTGGCCTCTAGCAAGGATGCTCCCTTCGTTGGTGACAAGGTGACAAGGTGACTGGATTAACAAGCGGGCTGGGGTTCCGCCCATTCTAGGGGCCAACTAGTCACCTTGTCACCCAATCACCCAGTCACCTTGTCAGCTTGTCACCCACACGCCCCCTCGCTCCCCTCCCTCACCTCCACCGGCCGCCGCCGCAGCCACCCCCAGAGCCACTCCCACCAGCGGCGGCGGGGCAGCAGCACGGCCACTACCTCGTGGCGGTCGTCGCTCCATTCCTCGATGGTCAGGAAGTGGACTTCGCCCAGCGGCTCGGGACGCTCGAGAAGGACCCGCCGGCCTTCGTGGGTCAGCTCCACCGGCCAACCGCGCTCCCGCTCGACGTGGACCTCGAGAAAGAGGTCTCCATCGACCTCCCACGCAGCGGCGCCGCGACGCGCTCCCGAACGGTAGAAGAACGGATCGAAACGCTCTCCCTCTCTGCGACGAAAGTTCTGGTCCTCGGCGTAGTCGATCTCCTCCAGCTCATCCTCGGTCGCCAGCGACTCGAGGTGGTGCCGCACCTCGTGGGTGATCGTCTCGTACAGCTCCGCCTCCCAATCGAAATCCTCGTCGATCCGGGAGAGCTCCAGGAAGGACCCGTAGTAGAGAACCACCACCGACCTCACCTCGCCCGCTCCGCCGAACTCGCTCGGGTACTGCTCGGTCAGGCACTCCCCGAGCGTATAGACCTCCGGCAGGCTCGGATGAGGCACGGCCCGCCGGGAGACTTCCAGACCATCGATCCCCTCGAGGAAGCGCTCGGGGACGCTCTCGAAGATCTCCCGAGCTCGCGCCTCGAAGGTCTGGAAGTCCATCGCACTCAACCCGCCCGGGCCAGCCTGCGATTGATCACTATGAAGATCCCGAGGGCCAGCGCCCACTGGAAGACCAGCGTGCCCACGTTGAACGGAGAGATCGGCGTCAGGCTCGCGGCCAGGTCGGAGAAGTCGGTGGCCTGATACAGCCACCACCCCATCAGGACAATTGCCTGGACCAGGACCAGGTAGATCACCCCGTCCCACCAGCGACCGATTCTCAGATCCGACGTCTCCGCGTTGATCAGCTCGGTGCGGAAGCGCGTCACGCCATAGCGCACCACCGCCAGCGCGAAGAAGAAGCCGGAGAGCATCAACCCCACGCCCCAGACGAAGTCCTGGTTCTCGAAGAAGCCCATGGATAGCGCAGAAGGCACCCCCATCAGAAAGCCGAGGATCCCGGTCAGGATCATCGCGCGCCGGCGAGTGAAGCCGGCGTCGATCAGCACGCGTGCGGCCAGCTCGATCATCGCGATCAGCGAGGTCAGCGCGGCAAAGGCGAGCGCCAGGAAAAAGATCGAGGTGAGCACCCGCCCGAGCGGAAGCGTGTCGAAGATCTGCGGAATCCAGATGAAGGTGAGGCCGTTCTGCCCGCTTCCCAGCACCGCCTCGGAGAACAGGGTCCCGTTCAACACTCCCGCCTCGCGGGCGACTTCGAGGCGCGCCTCCACCGGCACATCCTCGTTCGTGAAGAAACCCTCGATCCCGCCATCCCCGACATCGATGCCGTAGCGCGGCGCCACCGAGGCCAGCACGCTCGCGGGCACCGCCGCTTCGAGCTCGTCGGCGAGGGCGGGGTAGGTCTCGATCGCCTGCTCGAAGCCGGCGGGCGTCTTCGCCACCTCCTCAGCCAGCCGCGGACCCACGGAGAATACGGTGCAGATGACGGTGATACCGGCCAGCAGGCTCACCGAGTTGTTGCCGAAGCCGAGGAGAAAGGAGTTGAGCGAAGTGTCCTCGCGCTGTCGCATGTAGACGGCGTAGGTCAGCGCGAGACCCCAGCCCGCCCCGGTATCCCACGCGTTCTGCGTCAGCGCCTCCAGCCAGACGCGCGCATTGGCCAGGTCGGACCACTCCGGGGTGAAGAGAAAAGCGAGACCGTCGGAGGACCCCGGGAGGGTGACGGCGCGGATGGCGAGCAGCAGGACGAGGAAAAAGAGGGAGGGGATCATGATGCGGGCCGCCGCTTCGATCCCCCTCACCCCACGCGCGACGATCCACAGACCGATGGCCATGGCGATCGCGTGGGTGAGAACCGCCCATCCCGAGCCCGCATAGGCGCTCCAGAGAGCGCCCGGAGCCTCACCCTCCAGCTCACCGGTGAGCCCCGCCCAGAAGTAGCGTATCGTCCACCCCGCCACCACCGAATAGTAGAACATGATGGCGATCGAGGTGAAGGCGACCCACGCCCCCATCCAGGCGTAGCTCTTCCCCATGATCCGGCTGAAGGTGCCGATCGGCCCGGTGCGCGTAGCCTTCCCCATGGTGAACTCCACCATGAGCAGGGGAACCGACCAGATGACGAGGAAGATCACCCAGGCGACGAGGAACGATCCGCCGCCGTTCGCCGCCGCGATCCGTGGGAATCGCCAGATGTTCCCGGTGCCCACCGCCATGCCGAGCATGGCGAGCAACATCCCCCAGCGCGAGGTGAAGGTCTGCTGGCGCTCGCTCACCTGTCTCTCCCGAGTCGATGTCGAACCGCGTGGGGCGCGAAGTCGCAGGCAGCTACGGAAAGACGCGAAGAGTAGATCGTTGGCAACAGCCAGCAAGCTCTTCGCGTCTCCCCGGTCCGGTGCTTCCTGCGCCTTTCGCGGTGAACTCGTCCCCGTCTAGCTGATGCGCTCCCTCAGGTACTCCTCGATGTGTGATTCGTCGACCCGCACCTGCTCCATCGAGTCGCGGTCGCGGATCGTCACCGTGCCGTTCTCCAGCGTCTCGCCGTCCACGGTGATGCAGAAGGGGGTGCCGGCCTCGTCCTGGCGACGGTAGCGGCGGCCGATGGCGCCCGCTTCGTCATAGAACGACGGGATCCCCTGCTGTCGCAGCGCCTCGTGGATCTTCAGGGCGCGCTCCGGCATCCCGTCCTTCTTCACCAGGGGAAATACGCCCGCCTTCATGGGCGCGAGCGACGGCTTGATGCCCAGCACCACGCGCGTCTCGCCCTCGACCTCCTCCTCCCGGTAGCCGTTCGCCAGCACCGCGAGAGTGACCCGGTCCGCCCCCGCGGAGGTCTCGATGATGTAGGGCAGATAGCGCTTCTGGGTTGCGGGATCGATGTACTCCAGCCGCTTGCCCGAATACTCCTGGTGACGGCGAAGATCGAAGTCGGTCCGGTTGTGGACCCCCTCGATCTCCCCCCAACCGTCGTCGCCGATCGTCCCACCGAAGAAGAACTCGATATCGAACGCGGCCTTCGCGTAGTGCGCGAGCTTGTCCGGCGGATGCTGGTAGAAGCGGAGGCGCTTCGGGTCGAGGCCGACCTTCTCCGTCATCCACGTCATCCGGTCTTCCTTCCAGCGCTCGAACCACTCCTCGTCGGTCCCCGGCTCGACGAAGAACTGCATCTCCATCTGCTCGAACTCGCGCGTCCGGAAGGTGAAGTTCCCGGGGGTGATCTCGTTGCGGAAGGCCTTACCCACCTGCGCAATGCCGAAGGGCACGCGCTGCCGGGCCGTCTGCTGGACATTGAGGAAGTTCACATAGATGCCCTGCGCCGTCTCGGGGCGCAGGTACAC
This sequence comes from Longimicrobiaceae bacterium, assembly GCA_036375715.1. NCBI lineage: Bacteria > Pseudomonadati > Gemmatimonadota > Longimicrobiia > Longimicrobiales > Longimicrobiaceae > Longimicrobiaceae bacterium. The sequence continues at coordinate 40,986 of DASVBS010000076.1, forward strand.
CGTGGCGGACTCGTCCTCCACCGGCCCCATGAAGGTCTTGAACATCAGGTTGAACTGCCGGGGCTCGGTCCAGTCGCCGGTCTTTCCGCAGGAAGGACACTGGGCCTCGGGAAGCTCCCTGGCGCCGCTCTCCGCGAGAAGGATGTCGACCCGGTAGCGGCGGTGGCAGTTGCGACACTCGACCAGCGGATCGGTGAACTCCGCCACGTGCCCCGATGCCTCCCACACGCGCGGGTGCATGAGGATGGCCGCGTCCAGCCCCTCGATGTCGTCGCGCTGGTGAACCATGGTGGTCCACCAGGCCTCCTTCACGTTGCGCTTCAGCTCCACCCCGAGCGGACCGTAGTCCCACACTGACCCCGTACCGCCGTAGATCTCGGAGGATTGGAAGACATACCCCCGCCGCTTCGCGAGGGAGACGAGTTTATCCATCAGGTCGAGGTCAGCCATGCCCGGAATTCCAGCGTTACTCGTAGCCGATCGTTGTAGAAAATGAGAGGTGGGATGATAGCGTGCGCGGGCGCGAGCGGCAAACTGGCTCAGGAGCGTCTTGCGGCGAGCAAGCGTGAGCTCGACGGATCCGAAGCGGTTGCCCGGATTGCGCTGGAAAATTACGAATTACGAATTACGAATTATGAGGTCCAAACTGGATTCTGAATTTCGAATTATGACCGGCGGGGCTTCCTCTGCGTCCTATGCGACAACCTCGGCGCCCTCTGCGACGTTTTACCTCATCAAGCGTGCAGCCGCGACACGGTCCCCACATTCCCCAATTCGCAATTCGCAATTCATAATTCATAATTCATAATTCATAATTCATAATTCATAATTCGTAATTCGTAATTAGTAATTCGCAATTGTCCGCTCGCCGATCTAGCCCGCCCGCCACCCCACCTCTCGCACCGCCCGCGGATGCACGCCCAGGCGCGCGGCCCAGCGTCGGAAATCGGCGCCGTGGCCCGGTCGCAGGCCCTGCATGTGCTGCCAGAGGTGGATCATCTCGTGGCGGAGAGTGGCGGCGGCTTCGCCCTCATCGGCCTGCTCACACAACCGGCGGGAGATGACGATCTCCAGGGGATCGAGGCAGAAGTGGCCGTTGCGACGACGCATTCGGCCGCTCAGGAAGATCGGAACGCGCGGGAGCGCCCCACCGAAGTGCTCGTGGTTTACCCGGTCGAACTCTTGCTGGAGGCGCAGCAGGTGGGGCTGATCGGTCGAGCGCACGCGGCGAGCTCGTCGGCCGGCAGGCGCCGAGACCACGCTCGCGATAAATTCTTTGATGACCCGGCGCGCGACCGCGCGCCGTCTACTTCCGATGGGCGACAGCAGCCCCCCCACCGCCCGTAGCACCTCCGGCGGCGCCTCGACAAAGGCCTCGTGCAGCCGCAGAACCCGTCCTCCGCTCCCCACCGAGACCATCACGCGGCGATTGCGGGTCATAACCACCGCCTCGAACCGCGCCCCTCCCCGGGCGACCTCGTCGAGCAGTCGTTCTATGGTCCCCGCAGTGTTCCCTCCGGCCGTCCCGCCGATCACGCGCTCGGCACCCCCACCTCGAGCATGGGCCGCTCGGGCCGGCGATAACTGACGGTATAGCCCATCCGACGGGGAATCTCGAGCAGCCCTTCCAGATCGAGGTTGATGGTCGCGCCCGCCTTCTGCGTCACCTCGTCCTCTATGGGCAGGTCGAAGTCGTCGGCGCCGAAGTCCAGGGCGCGGAACGCATCCTCGTTCAGGGTGAGCACCGAAGTGCGCACGTGGCGGATGTTGTCCAGGAAGATTCGTGAGAGGGCAATGTGCCGGAGATACTCGCGCGGGGAGATCTCCCGGCCGCCGAAGGCGGTGCCGTAGGGCTTGTAGGTCCAGCAGAGGAAGGAGAAGAGCCCGCCGGTCTCGTCCTGGAAGTCGCGGGTGCGCTGCAGGTGCTCGAGCCGCTCGTCGAGCGTCTCGTCGAAGCCGATCACCATGGTGGCGGTCGTCCGCAGCCCCGCCTCGATCACGGCTCGCTGGGCCTCGAAGTACTCCTTCACGGTGTACTTGAACTTCGCGTGGCGCTTACGGAAGCCCTCGGTCAGGATCTCGGATCCACCCCCGGTGATCCAGTATACTCCCGCCTCCCGAAGCTGGTCCGCGGCCTGGCGGAAGGATAGCTTCGCCCGGTCGGCGAGGTACATGAACTCCGCGATGGTCAGGGCGTAGAACTCGACCCGGTCGCCGTAGCGGTCACGCACAGCGCGGAAGAGATCGCAATAGTAGTGCAGCGGCAGCTTCGGATTGAAGCCCCCGTTGAAGCCGACGAGGTCACCGCCGAACTCGATCAGCTCGTCGATCTTCGCAAAGACCTCTTCACGAGTAAGGACGTATCCGCCATCCTGGTTGGGCAGGACGTAGAAGGCACAGTAGTCGCACTGGGCAACGCAGACATTCGTATAGTTGATGATCCGCATCACCAGATACGTCGCGTGGCCGGGCGTGTGATAGCGCGCACGCACCGCCGCGGCCATCCGCTTCAACTCGTCGTCGCTGGCGTGCTCCCAGAGCAATGCCGCGTCGGCGACGTCGATGCGGCCGCCGGCCAGCACGTTCGCGGTGATCTCTTCGATTCGGCCTTCCACGCCCATCTGCAACTCCTGTCGCGGGTTCGATGCCGCTAAAGCTCGTCGCTCTCATTCCCCGGCGCAAGCGAGCGCGGTTCGCGAGCGGCCACCCGCTTGCAGTGTCCGTAGCTCTGGAATGCGACGGCGCCCACGGAGCCGCATCTCCCGACCCGACGATGCAACCCAGCCTGAAGCGCTACGCTCTGCTGTCGCTTGCGGCAGCCGTAGCCACCATCGGCCTCAAGGCGGCTGCCTACGCGGTCACCGGGTCCGTCGGTCTGCTCTCGGATGCGCTGGAATCGCTCGTCAACCTCGCGGCCGCGTTGATCGCCCTCTACGCGATCAGCGTGGCGGCGCGACCCGCGGACGAGGAGCACGCCTACGGTCACACCAAGGCGGAGTACCTCGCCAGCGGCTTCGAGGGCGGCCTGATCGTGGTCGCAGCGGTGAGCATTGGCGTGGTGGCGGTGGCGCGGCTCATCCACCCACGGCCGATCGAGTCCCTGGGTCTGGGAGCGGGCGTCGCCATCCTGGCGAGCCTGATCAACCTGGGAGCGGCGAGGGTAATCGGGGAGGCGGGACGGCGGTACGACTCGATCACCCTGGAAGCGGACGCCCGACACCTGATGACGGACGTCTGGACCTCGGTAGGTGTGGTTCTGGGCGTGGTGGCAGCTCAGACCACCGGGTGGCACCGGCTCGACCCGCTCATAGCCCTCGCGGTGGCGGTCAGCATCGTGCGGACCGGCTTCGAGCTGATCCAGCGGTCCATGCTCGGGCTGCTCGATACGGGTCTTCCCGAGCCGCTACGGGACGAGATCACCCGCATCCTGAACTCCCACCGGGAAGGCGGGGTGGAGTATCATGCGGTACGGACGCGCCAGGCAGGAGCCCGGCGCTTCATCTCCTTCCACATCCTGGTACCGGGAGACTGGACCGTGCAGCGCGGCCACGACCTGCTGGAAACGATCGAGGAGGAGATCCGCGCCGCGATCCCGCGCTGCACCGTCTTCACCCATCTGGAGCCGCTCGAAGACCCGGTCTCCTGGGCGGACACGGCGCTCGAGCGAAGCGGTGAGAATCCGGGGGAGGAGTGACCTACCTGACCTCGATCTCCACCACCTCGGACGCTCCTCCGGCCACTCGCCGGTGCTGCGCGTCCGACCAGTACAGACCAAGACGATGCCTGCCCGGCTCGAGCTCGCCGACGTGCCAGCGGTACCCGCCGGAGCGGACGGCGCTGATGTCGGTCGGCCCGGGCATCAGCTCGAGCCCGTCGAGCTGCAGGTGGATGTGATATCCCCCGATGCCCCACCCTCCCGGCTGCTGCTCCAGCTCCGCCTGAACATCGAAGGAGACGACGAGCGGTCCATCCACGACCGTCCCGTCCTGCGGGTCCAGCAACGCCAGCAATGGTGGCGCGGTGAGCGGCTGATCGCCGTCCGAAATCCCTCCCACGATCGCTAGCACCACGGCAAGAGCGACCATCAGCGCACCCGCGATCCCCAGCACTCGGTCCGGGATGGTACGAACCGCGCGTGGCGAGCGATCGACCACGACCTCGGTACCTACGCTCATAGCCGGTCCACCAGGAAGTCGGGAGTCCACTGGATCAGCATGCCTGAAAGGGTTGTGAAGCTGCCCGTAAGAAGGAGCACTCCCAGGAGGATCAGCAATGCACCGCTGACGCGGCTGACCCAGGGATACCAAGGCCCCATCTTCCGGACCCCGCCGAGGAAGCGGTCCAGCAGCAGCGCCGCGGCCAGGAACGGAATCGCCAGCCCCACCGAGTAGACGAACAGGAGCCCGACTCCATCGCCCACCGACTCCCGCGTCGCCGCGAGGGTGAGGATGCCTCCGAGCACCGGCCCGATGCACGGCGTCCAGCCCGCTCCGAAGGTGACCCCGACGAGCACCGTGCCCAGGTAGCCCAGCGGCTTGTCCCCGAGCTGCATCCGCCACTCCCGCGACATACCCGGCACGCGCAGGAGACCAACCAGGTATAGCCCAAAGAGGATGAGCAGCACGCCGCCGACCCGCTCCACCCAGCGGCTGGCGTAGGCAAAGAGCGAACCCAGGAAGGTCGCAGTGGCGCCCATGGCCACGAAGACCAGGGTGAAGCCCAGCACGAAGAGGGCGCCATGCACCATGACCGCGCGACTCCGCCGCCTTCCCTCCGCCGCGGTCAGCTCATCCAGGCTCATCCCCGTGATGAACGTCACGTAGCTGGGGATCAGTGGCAGGACGCAGGGCGAGAGAAACGAGAGCAGACCGGCGGCGAAAGCCACCGCCAAGCCGATGCTGTTGGACTCGGACACCTCAGGCTCCTGGTGGACTCGGGGGCCCGGCTCGATGCGGGCCGGCTTCGATGCGCGGTCGTGGGCCGCGAACTCGCCCGCGGTATCTCCGCGGGCGCTGGTGATTCACCTGCGAACTTTTGCTTCTCGCCGTCGCGATCCGGGCCGGCTACTCGAAACCGGGCAGCGTCAGCGTCTCCTCCACCGTCTCGACGGGCTCGATGCACTCGGGTACGTCGTTGCTCGGATTGTTGACCAGCGTGGATACCTCGTGGGCCCGTAGCTCCACCGAGCGGGCGCCATCGAGGATCTCCCGTAGCTCCGCTTCACCGGCATCCTCCGCGAGCCACCGTTCCCCCTCTTCCGCGCCCAGGATGACCGGCATCCGATCGTGGATCCTGGCCATGAATGGATTGGCGTCGGTGGTCAGGATGGTGCAGCTCAGGATCGGCTCCGGACCCCGTCTCCAGCGCTCCCAGAGCCCGGCAATGGCGAACGGCTCTCCCGTGGCGGTGCGCACCCACATGGGATACCTCCCGCCGGGCCTCGTCTGCCACTCATAGAAGCCGTCCGCCACCACGAGGCACCGGCGCCTCTGATACGCGTCACGAAAGGGACCCCGCTCAGCAACCGTCTCGCAGCGGGCGTTGATCATCCGGTTACCGATGGAGGGATCCCTCGCCCAGAACGGGATCAGGCCCCAGCGCAGCATGTCGAAACGGGTCTCTCCGTGATCGGAGACGAGCGCCAGCACCTCCTGGGTAGGGGCCACGTTGAAGCGCGGACGATACCCGGCCGGGATCGGTCGCCCGAAGATGCGCTCCAGCGTATCCGGGCTGGTCTTGAGTGAAAACCGTCCGCACATTCGCCGAACCTGCCAGTTGAAGTGACGGAGCTAGCTCAATATACACCGCTCTTGCCGGTGAATCCAATTCGCGGGGAGCCGGGTGACGAGACCGGCACGGAGGGCGGCGTGGCGGCCGGCATCAGACCGCACCACACTTGGCGACCGGAGTCGCGGGCGCCTGTGATCAGGGCGCCGGGGGGCGCGGAATCAGTGGGCCGACGTCGGGGATCAGGACGTGGGGAAGCCAGGAATCAAGGTGGCGGCACGCCTGGGACCGCGGCGGCGAGATCGCCGGAGCTCGGCGTGGTGGAAAGGCGAAGTGGAGGAAACCAGGGCACCGGGGCGAAAGCCCCCCGGCTGGTACGGAATCTGCTTCCTTAAACACCCGTTTGAACGCCAATGAGTCACCCGTGAGCAAGGAGTTGCTTGTGCCACCCCTCGGGATTGCCGTCACGCGCAAAGCGAGTAACGACTTCCCCACGGCGGAGCTCGTTCGCGATTTCGTCTTCTACACGGCAGACTTCGACCTGCAGGAGGCCGCGCGCATCGCCGGAGTGAGCACAGCCACCCTGACACGCTGGCGCATGATGGGTGCCCGCCAGCTCCGCGCCGACGTCCGCCGCCGCCTCCTCAAGTACGTCGCCCGCCGCGAAAAGGAGGCCCGCGCCCGCGCCGCGGCGTAGCAGCGAACCGAAGCGAAAAGACCCGGCCCAAGCGAAAAGACCCGGCCATGTGGGGCCGGGTCTTTTCGCGCAATTACGAACTATGAATTACGAATTACGAATCAGGTCTTTGCCGTGTCGTCACGGGCGCGGGCGGAGAACAATCGCATGTGGCACGACGCAGTCGAAGGATTTTCGCTTCACGCTGCGGGGTTCCGCTCAGGAACGGTCGTAATTCGTAATTCGTAATTCTCTACTTCTACGCCGACGCCGCCGCCTCCGCCCCTGCAACCACGGGCTCCCTTCGGTCGGCCACGGGTCCGCGCGGGAGGAGGGCGACGGCCACGGCGCCCACGGCGGCGAGGCCGATCAGGGTGCTGAAGCCGCTCACGTAATTCCCGCTGGTATCGCGCATGTAGCCGACCAGCATGGGGATGGTGGCTTCGGCGACCCCGTCGGCGGTCAACACGATCCCCATCACCCGCCCCAGCACCCGCACCCCGAAGAGATCGGCCGCCATCAGCGGGATGATCATGTAGTCCCCACCCAGCGCCACGCCGAAGATCACGGCGAAGATGTAGACCATCCCGGGTTGCCGGGCGATGAAGAGCAACGGGATGGAGCCCGCCACCAGGCTGTAGATCAGCAGCATGACGTACTTCCGGGGCAGGCGGTCGGCCAGCCACCCCATGAAGAGCCGACCTGCGATGCTGGAAGCGAGCACCAGGGAAACGATGGTCGCCACCCGACCCTCCTCGATGCCGAGGTCGAGTCCGAAGAAGAGCTTCAGGTGCTGGTTTGCACCGCCGACCGCCCCGATCGAGCACATGCTGCCGATCGCCAGCAGATAGAAGTACTTGTTCCGCAGCACCGACGAGAGCGGCGCGGAAGGAGCGGCACGCGCAGCCTTTACCGAGGCCTCGTCGCTGGGCGCGTCCTTGACGAAGAAGGCCAGCGGGAAGGAGAGGGCGATGATGATGATCCCGATCGCCCGCAGGGCTCCCTGCCAACCGAACTGTTCGATCAGCGCGACGGCCAGCAGCGGCACCACCGTTCCACCCACTCCGATGCCTACGTAGGCGAAGCCCATCGCCTTGCCGCGGGCACGGTCGAACCAGCGGGAGATGAGCACCTGGTTCGGCAAGGGGCCGCCGAAGAGGTACCCGAACGCGTTGAAGAGATAGAACAGGTAGAACATCCAGATCGAGCTCGTATAGCTGAGCCCGATCAGCGCCGTACCCGCCATGAGGATCCCGGTCAGCATCACCCGCCGCGGGCCGAGCTTGTCGACCAGGTACCCCGCCGCAAAGCCGAAGAGGGGGCCGACGATCAGCTTGCTGATCGCGTTCCCCGAGGTGACCTGCGTACGGCTCCAGCCGAAATCCGTGACCATGTGGTCGTAGAAGAACGGCAGGCCATACAGCGCGAGGCCGACGATCGAGAAGAGAGCGAAGAAGCTGACCGCGGCGACATATAGTTGTTGCCAGCGCGGGCGATGATCGGCCGGGGCGATTTGTGTTGCCATGCGTCTCAGTGGCTGGAGGTGGAGGGGTGGCGGCCGTAGCCCTCACCCCAGCGGGGGTACTTCCACCCAGCGGCGCTTCTCTGCGGACTCGTAACCCAGCTCGGCCAGCTGCACGCCCTTGGCCCCTTCCAACAGCCCCCATCGGAACGGCTCGTCGAGCACCACGTGGCGCAGGAAGAGCTCCCACTCGACCTTGAAGGCGTTGTCGTAGGGGCGCTGGTTCGGCACCAGCTGCCAGTCGTCGAAGTAGCTGTGCGGGTTGTCGACGTCCGGGTTCCAGACCGGTCGCGGGGTGGCTCCATAGGGCTGGATGCGGCACTCGCGCAGCCCGGCGACCGCGCTCCCGCGCGTGCCGTCCACCTGGACGGTGAGCAGGTCGTCGCGCCGCACGCGCACCGCCCAGGAGCTGTTGAAGTGGGCGATGATTCCGCCCTCGAGCTCGAAGGTGGCGTAGGCAGCGTCGTCGGCGGTGGCCCGGTATCGATTTCCGCGCTCGTCTACGCGCTCCGGGATATGCGTCGCGGTGATGCAGCTCACCGCCTTCACCTCCCCGAACAGGTTGTCGAGCACGTAGCGCCAGTGCGCGAACATGTCCAGGACCATTCCGCCGCCATCCTCCTTCCGGTAGTTCCAGGAGGGGCGCTGCGCGGGAACGATGTCGCCCTCGAACACCCAGTAGCCGAACTCACCCCGCACGGCGAGGATCTCGCCGAAGAAGCCACTGTCGCGCAGGGCCTGGAGCTTCATCAGGCCGGGGAGCCAGAGCTTGTCCTGCACCACCCCATGCTTCACACCGGCGGCCCTGGCGCGGCGATAGAGCTCGACCGCTTCCGCGGTGGTCAGCGCCGTGGGCTTCTCGCAGTAGACGTGCTTCCCTGCCTCGATCGCCCGAGTGACGGCTTCGACCCGTCGATCCGTGGTCTGTGCGTCGAAGTAGATCTGCACGCTGTCGTCGCTCAGCGCTTCCTCCACGTCGGTGGTCCAGCGCTCGACGCCGCTCTTCGCGGAAAGCTCCTTCAGCTTCACCGGGTTGCGCCCCACCAGGATCGGCTCGGGAAGGATCGTCTCGGTATCGCTCACCCGCACGCCGCCCTGCTCGCGGATGGCGAGGATCGAACGATAGAGGTGCTGATTCATCCCCATGCGCCCGGTCACGCCGTTCATCGCGATCCCCACCCGATGGACCTTCTGCTGTTCTGCCATGAATCCAGTTCCAGAAAGTGTTCTCTCAGCGCCCCGCCGTGCGCCTCATCAAGCCGTCGAAAACCGGTGAGCGATCGCGCCCGCCCCCGTTCACCACGCCACTCCTGGTCTCCTTGTCCCCTTGTCCCGCCGTCATCCATCACCCCCTCACCGCCCCCCGCGTCCCCGCCGGCGGATCCGTACACTGCGGCCACGCCCCTTCCGGAAGCGGCGGCGCCTCGACGCCCGCCTTCGGCAGGGTGCCCTCGAGCTCCTGTCGCCAGTGCGCCACGTCGCCCGCGGGGCCGTAGCAGTAGATCATGATCAGGGGCTCGTCGCCGATGTTGGTGAGCTGGTGGAACACCCCGGGCGGAATGTAGACCGCTTCCCCACCCTGCAGCTCCCGCATCTCCTCGCCCAGGCACATCTGACCGCGGCCCTGCACGACGAAGTAGATCTCTTCCTGCTCCTGGTTGTGCCAGGGGACCTGGCCGCCGCGCGGCTCGAGGGTCACATACCCCATCGAGAAGTTCGTGGCCTGGATGGGCGACGCGCCGCCGACCAGGTTCTGGGTGCGTCGCCTTGCGGGATAGGTGCGTCCTTCGATTTCCTGCAAACGGGCAATGATCATGATGCTCGCGCTCAGGTAGGAAGTGCGGGCGTTGCCTGGACAGAGCCGGTAGTGGAAGCGGCCGGCAACATAGTCCGCGCGCCCCGCTCGCGAAACTGTTCGCGAGCTCAGCGTGGCGCCACCGTCACGGTCGGTGGGTGCGCAAAATCGTTCCAGATGCGGTCCAGCTCGGCGGCGTCGGGGGCGCCATCGTGGACCACGTAGCGGTACCGTAGTCGCAGCTCCTGGGCTGGCTCGATCGACCACTCACCGAGCTGCGACGGGGCGTAAACGAAGTACGGCTCACGCGGGTGAATCCGGACGGGCTCCGGGTGGCGGAAGTTCTGCGGATGGCTCAGCACCGCCACGCCCCTCAGCGCCCCTTCCGCGGTGCCCCCGATATGCGTCCAGCGGGCGCGGCTCTCGTTCCCGCTTTCCCGGTCGCGCCCCTCGGAGGTGAGGAAGCTCGCGTTCTCGGTGCCGTACCAGTCGTCACGTCCGCGGAAGGCGACACCGCCGTAATGGTACTGCGGAAGGATCAGCGCCTCGTCTCCCGCGGTATGCTGCTCGACTTCCAGGTCGAACAGCCAGTAGGGCCGCTCGTGCCCCGTGACGTTGTAGACGCGCAGGGTCCAGCGCTCGTTCAATGCATCCCGGGGTTGCTCGCCGGTGAGCGCCACGTAGCGATGGCGGGCCGAGAACCCACCGAATACAGGTCCGCCCCAGGCGCTGTCGAGCGCCACCGGCAACACGTCGCCCTTGCGGTCGGCCACGTTCCAGAAGTCGACTTCTTCCCCCTGGAAGACGGCCCGCGTCCAGGCGGCCCAGATCCCGTGATGGTGGAGGTGGTCCGGTGGATAATCGCCGGTGACCATCACCCCTTCGGGGGTGAGGATCGGGTGCACGTAACCCCCTCGGCGGTAAACCGGATCGATGTCAGGGCGCGGTGGATCGGTTATCGCCGCGTGGTAGCGCAGCACGGTGCGGCCGTCGACGGACAGGGTCACGGTCGCGGAGTCACGCCGAGCCGCCACACCGTCTAGGGCCGCCGTGCCCGGCTCGAGCACGAGCTCGACCGTCTCGCTCGCCGCCAGCGAGTCGAGGACGAAGAAGGCCCGGCCGTCCGGCCCGGCCTGAAGCGGGTAAATGCGACCGTCCGGCGCCCTGAGCTGGTACTCGCCCGCCTGAACCCCTGCCGGGAGCTCGAACTCCACCGGTACGGCGAAGCGATCGTACTCTCCCGCGTCCACGGTGACGGCGAAGCTCGGCTCGGCGGAGGATCCCCCGCCGGCCGCACAGGCCCCGGCTGTGGCCAGCGCAACAACCAGGAGCGCCCCACGTCGGACGGGCAGCCCCGTCAACAGCTCCTTCACCGACTCCGTCACCGCCGCCATCAGTGCGGAGCGACCGGTCGGTGGTCGCGCGCGGACTGGTAGATCGCCTCGACCACCGCGACGCTGCGCCGCGCCTCGCGGCCGTTGCAGAGCGGCTCCCGGTCGTTGGCCACGGCGTCGAGGAAGTCCTCGAGCACCGCTCGGTGGGCACTGACGTCGGAGACGGTCGCCGAGCTGGCGCTCTCGTTGCTGCCCGCTGTTCCGTCGGGCGGCGGCTCGTCCGGCCCGCTGTGCAGGCCGACGAATGATACGCGGTTCTCCTCGACCACGACCGTGCCGTTCGAGCCGGTCAGCTCCAGCCGACGCGGGAATCCGGGGTACGCCGCCGTGGTCGCCTCCAGCGCGCCCACCGCGCCACTGGCGAACTCCAGACACGCGACCACCGTGTCCTCGACCTCGATCTCGTGCAGCGCCGTTCGGGTGTGCGCGTAGACGTCACGGATATCGCCCATGAGCCAGAGGAGGAGATCCACGGTGTGCACGCCCTGGTTCATGAGGGCGCCTCCACCGTCGAGCGCCCAGGTCCCCCGCCACCGGGAGTTGGCGTAGTACTCCGGCGGTCGATACCACTTCACCTGCGCGGTGGCAAGGAAGATGTCGCCGAGCCCGCCCTGATCGACCAACCGCTTCAGCCAGGCCACGTCGGGTGCGGCGCGGTTCTGAAAGAAGACGCCGAGCTTCGCGCCCCTACCTTCGGCCGCCGCGAGCAGCTCGTCGACCTTGCGGGTGCTGACGTCGAGAGGCTTCTCGGACAGGACGTGGAGCCCCCGCTCCAACGCAGCCATGGCCTGCTCCGCGTGCATGCCCGAGGGGCTCCCGATCAGCACCACCTCCATAGGTCGATGGTTCAGGAAGCTCTCGATGTCCGGGTATACGGTCCCCCCGTACTTGTCGGCCAGGGAGCGAGTGCGCTCGAGGTTGCCTCCGTGCATCGCCACGATCTCCACGCCGGGAATCTCGAGCGCGGCCCGTGCGTGGGTGTCGCTGATGTTGCCTCCACCGATGATTCCCACACGAATGCTCATCAACAGCTCCTCGAATCAGCGGTCCGCCAGAGGGCGGCAAATGGGCGAAAGGTCACGCCGGTGCACCGGGCGCCACCAGCGCTTCGTAGTGCGGTATCCGATCCAGAATGCAGCCGCTGCGGGCGTAGAAGTCATCGTCGAGCACGAACACCCCGTCGTGCACGCGGCGCCACGACGCGTCGGCGCACGGGTGATAGCTCTCCATGCGGCTCCATTCGCGATACTGCTGGTGCCCGTTGGTCTCCATCATCCCCACCTGCATCCCCGGGAAGGGCGCCAGCCGCGCGGCGATCGTCTTGTTCCAGTCCACCAGGATCGGGTTCACGGTGAGATCGGCAGCCATGCAGGCGACTCCGCGGTCATGACAGAGCTGCGCCATCATCACCGTTTCGCTGAGCGTCTTCGCGATTGCTTTGAGTGCAATCCCCCGGTATCCAAGGTCGATCCTGCGTAGCGCGTCCTCCGCCGTGGTCGCGCTCTCGTCCGCCGCGATCGGAACGGGGATGTCCGAGACATCCTCCTCGTTCTCGTACGGGAACGGCTCTTCGATCACCACGATCTGCTCGAAAGCGCCGATCTTCCGGGCGTGATCGAGCAGCCGCAGCAGCGTTTCTTTGCGCTGGTAGCGGCTGTTCGGATCGAGATCGTAGCGAATTCGACCGTCCGGGGTGTGCCGCGTCTGCATCGAGCCTACCGCCCGGTGCACCTGCGTGAGCCGCTCCATGTCCCGCTCGATCATCTCCTCCTGCGACCCGGGGTGGCCGAGCTTGAGCTTGATCACGAAGTAGCCGTCGCGGGCAGCGCGCTCCACCTCCTCGATGGGCAGGGCGTAGGTGACTGACGGCAGACTGGCGATGTGCTCGTGCCGGTGCGAGAGCCCCGGGCGGTACTGTTCGGGGACGAGATCGTCGAAGCGGGTCAGGCCGTTCTCACGAGCGTACAGCACCCAGGCGGCATTGTCCACCGGAACCAGCGCGTTGAGCACGAAGGTTCGGTTCAGATCAGGCACGCCGGAGGTGCGCCGCGCATACTCGTAGAGCTCCTCGACGATCCCCTCCAGCAGCGTGATCGGGTGATCGAAGCGCTCACCGCGGATCATCTGCAGGGCGCGATCGGAAACCGCGAGCATCAATGCGTTCGCGCCGCTCTCTGTGAAGCGGGTGAGCACGTCCGGGTCGCACCAGAGAATGTTCTGCGTTCCCAGCCCGACCCCGAAGTTGCCCGAGGAGCTCTCGATGCGCGCCACCGTCTGCCAGAACTCGGTCATGTAGCCACCGGCAAAGCCGGACGGCCGGATGAGCGGCTCGCGCTCGAAGTTCAGGGAAGTGGCCCGGACCTCGACCGGCCGGGCGGGGGAGGACGTAATGGCCGTCGACGCGGGCTGACGATCGTGCCGCCGACCGCTCCCGGGGGCAAGCCCCGCCACGGCCAGCGCACCGCTATGAGCGAGAAACGCCCGCCGATCCATGGGGAGGTGACCCGGACCGCAGGTCACGCCTCCTCCCCGTTACCCGCCGCGAGCCCCGCCTCGGCCAGCAGCGCGCGCAGGCGCTCCAGGTCCCTCCGCATCAGCCGGATCGCCTCCTGTCTCCGCTCCGCGCGAGAGAGGTCGCTGGGTCCTTCCAATGGCGGATACTCGAAATGCAGGGAGATCGGCCCGGAGATGCGCAGCTCGTCTACCATCCGCAGATAGCGTGGATAGTCGACCATCCCGTCGCCCAGAGGAACCCAGCGCGGCACCCAGCGATCCGGCCGCTCCGCCCAGAGAAAGTCCTTGACGTCCACGGTGCGGATGTAGGGTGCGAGCAGGCGCAGGCCGAGTGGCCACGCGGTCCCGCCCTCCACGGTGGCGTGGGCGATGTCGTATTGCACGCCCAGCCAGCGCGGATTCACTCCACGCAGCAGATAGGCGAGGTCCCACACCGGACCGCCGACACCCGTGCCGGAGTGGTTCTGATACGCACCGTGCAACCCGAATTGCTCGTTGAGCTCCGCGAGCTCCTGGATCAGCGGGCGCATCCCGTCCAGAGCGCTGGCGATCGGGACCTCCTCGGGATAGCCGAGGTAGCCCATGCGATAGGCTTGAATCCCCTCGTCCCGGCCGGTCGCGAGGATGCGGCGGGTAGCGGGATCTCGCGCCCGCGTGATCGCGGTGGTCATCAGCGGGACCACCAACCCCGCCGAGCGCGCGGCGCGAACAGCTCGGGGAAGGTCCTTTGTAACCCTCTCCGGCAGAACATGACCGCCGGGACGCACCGTGAGATCGATCCCGTCGAAACCCGCCTCCGCCACCACGTCCGCCAGCTCCTCGTACTCCAGCCACTGCAGGTGCTTGCTGAAGACGGTGATCGGCCCGAGCCCTTCCCGACGCTTCCCCGCCGCAGGACCCGGTATCGCCGCAACGCCGAGCGGGAGCGACGCTCCCAGCGCCGCTCCTCTCGCGAGGAAGGCCCGGCGGGTGAGGCCGCTCATTTCAGCTCACGAATCCTGAGGTTGCGGTACCGGTAAACCTTGCCGTCCTCGCCGTGGTGCTGGAGGCCAATCGGGCCGGAGGCATCCATGGTGTCGCGGAAGGCGGTGGTCAGCACGTCATTGACCCAGATCTTGAGGCTGTCGCCCACGGCCTGGACGCGATAGTGATTCCAGTCGGTCGGACGGAAGGCGGTACCCGGGCCCTCGCGGAAGGCTTTCGCCGCGGCGGAGTCACCCGCCGGCGGGTTGAGCCACGCGCGCCTGCCTTCGTCGTAGAGGCCACCCGACCAGCGACGTCCGGTGGGGTCCACCTCGGCCTGGTAGCCGTAGACGCGGTTGGGCTCCACGTTTGCTCGGAACATGAAGCCGGCATTGGACATCGTATCGGGCAGCAGCACCTCCCCCTCGAATACGAAGTCGTCGAACTCCTCTTCCGTCACCAGGAAGAACTTCCGGTCGCCCTGCAGACGGATCTCGCCGTCCTCGACGGTCACGGTTCCCCACTCGTATGGGTTGGTCCATCCGGCGGTGGTTTCGCCATCGAACAGCGGTCGCCAATCCTCGCTGTTCTCAACGCCATTCTCAGCGGCCGAGTCACCGCTCTCAACGGCTGAATCGCCGCTCGCCGCGCAACCGGCGAGCCCTGCCGCGCAGAGCAGCGCGAGGGCGATCGAACGAATGCTTCGCATTTCTTTGAGTTTACGGGAGGAAGACGAAAAGCGGCGGCTCATGCGACGGAGCCGCCGCCCACGGGCAGATCAGTCCAGCGTACGGATCTTGATGTTGCGGAACCAGACCGCGTCGTTGTGGTCCTGCAGGACGATGTGCCCCTCGCGCCGGTCGGCGAAGCCCTCGATCTCGGCATATTTGCTGGCCGCGAGCAGCGAGTCCATACGGGGCGAGCCGAGCTCGTACTCGAGCACCTTCTTGCCATTGAGCCAGTGCTCGCCATGGTTGCCGCGGAAGACGATGCGGCCATGGTTCCACTCGCCCGGCGGGTTCAGGGGCTTGTCGTCGCCGGCGCTGATCAGATCGTAGAGGCCCGCGGCCTTGCGGTTCCCCCCAACCCCAGCGTTCGCGTCCGGGTGCCGCTCGTCATCCAGGATCTGGTACTCGAAGCCGAGCGCCGCCGTCTTGGGCGGGTGCGCCATCGAAAGCTCTTCGCTGACGTTGTACTTCACGCCGCTGTTCCCGCCCTCAGAGACCTTCCAGTCGAAGGCGAGCTCGAAATCGCCGAAGGTCTCGATGGTCATCAGATCACCACCCGCGATCGGCTGCCCGTCGGCCTGCACCGGCACATCGCCGCTGGGGATCTTCTTGATGGCCCCGTCTTCGATGGTCCAGTGGGCGCTCGGGATCGAGTCGATGCCGAGCCCTCTCCAGCCCGTGAAGCTTTCGCCGTCGAACAGAAGCCGCCATCCCTGGGCGCGCTCCTCCTCCGTCAGCGTATTCAGGGCGGTGGTGTCCGTCGCGGAGTCTGCGTTCATGGGGGCATCGGTCTCCGGGGCCGCCTCGGCATCCGGGCCGCCGCCGCAGGCGGCGAGGGCGGTCACCACCAGGGTGGGAACGCCCAGCCTTGTCAGCCTTCGGATGAGCCCCTGGCTACGGTGTTTCAACATTGGATCGGGTTCGGAAAAGTGAGCGACGCGGACCGGCCGCGGAGCGACCGGTCCAGAGCGGAGTCGGGATTCCGGAGGTCGGTTCAGCCGGTCGGGAAATCGTCGGCGGCGCGGTACGCGGCGATCACCGCGTCTTCGCCCTCCTTGCCGTCGATCGAGTTCCCGTGCTCCATCCCCAGGATCCCGTCAAAACCTTTGTCGTACAGGTGCTTGAAAATGTTCCGGTAATTGATCTCGCCGGTGCCCGGCTCGTTCCGTCCCGGATTGTCGCCGATCTGGATGTACCCGATCTCGCTCCAGGTCTGATCCATCAGCGGGATCAGGTGCCCGCGATTCCGCTGCATGTGATAGATGTCGTACAGGATCTTGCAGGACGGGCTGTCCACCGCCCTGCAGATCTCGTACGTCTGGTCCGCCTCGCGCAGAAAGAGGTCGGGCGTGTCGCTGAGCGGCTCCAGCACCATCACCAGCCCGTGCGGCTCGAACACCTCGGCACCACGGCGGAGCACCTCGATCACGTTCGCGGTCTGGATGCCGATGGGGATGCGTCGGTCGAAGTTGCCGGGCACCACCGTCATCCACTTCGCCCCGGTCCGCTTCGCGACCTCGACGGCCTCCCGGCAGGTGGCAACGAAGTGCTCGGTGTGCTGCGGGTCACCCGTGACCGCCCAGACGTCGCTGTTCCGGTAGGCCGACACCACGAAGACGCCCATCCGCATCCCCAGGCGCGCCAGCTCGTTGCCGATGCGCTCCTGCAGCGCGGGGTCGCGGCCCATCATCCCGTTGTCCTCGATCGCACGAAATCCGACTTCGTGCATGTACCGGATCTGGTCGATCGGATCGTTCCCGGCGCTGTGCCGGAACATGCCGAAGTGGGGCGCATAGTTGAGCTTGAACGGCTCTCCCGGCCGGACCGGATCGGTGCCGGTCGCGCTCGCCACGCCGGGAACGGCCATTCCGGCGGCTCCCGCCAGGCCCGCTCGAACGAAATCTCGCCGTCGCATCGTCAACCCGCCTGCGAGGTGGCCTCGTGAGAGTGGCCGTACATCGGCCGTTCCAGCTTGGTCACCCCCGGCATCGCCACCGGCGCCATGGGCAGGTCGCCGAAGGCGACCTGGTCAGGCACGAGCTTGAGATTGGCGTTGAGGACCTGATCCCAGGTGAGGTCCTGACCGGTGTAGGCTGCCTCGCGCGCCATGATGGCGGTGAGCACACTCTCGGCAACCTGTCGGCCCTCGTTGAGCGGCTGCCCGGCGCGGATGCTCGCGATCAGGTCCGCGTGCTCCTGCTGATAGGGGTTCACCTCCTCACCGGAGTACTTCCAGGCCGTCGCTCCGCGGATCGTGTCGGCGGCGTTGGACGTGCCCCTGGTTCCGATGAAGAACTCGCCCACGTAGCCGGCCGTCCCGTCCTGCTGACGGCACATGCTCGTGATGCGCGCCCCGTTGGGGTACTCGAACTCCACGCAGAAGTGATCGTAGATGTGGCCGTATTCCGGGCCGGTGCGGACCTGGCGACCACCAACGCCGTTGGCGCGGATGGGATGGCCGCCCAGCACCCAGTTGGCCACATCGATGTTGTGCACGTGCTGCTCGACCACGTGGTCGCCGGAGAGCCAGGTGAAGTACAGCCAGTTCCGGATCTGCCACTCCGTGTCACTCATCTCCGGCTTGCGCTCGGCCGTCCACAGCCCGCCCTGGTTCCAGTAGACGTTGCCGGCCACGATGTCGCCGATCGCGCCGTCGTGGATGCGCTGGATGGTCTCGCGGTACTTGGGATCGTGCCGCCGCTGCGTCCCCGCGACGATCGCCAGGTTCTTGCTCTTGGCCAGATCCGAGGTCTCGAAGACGGAGCGCACCCCGACCGGGTCGACTGCCACCGGCTTCTCCGTGAAGACGTGCTTGCCCGCGTCGATGGCGGCCCGCAGGTGCAGGGGACGGAAGCCCGGAGGCGTGGCCAGGATGACCAGGTCGACATCGGTCGCCAGCACCTGCTTGTAGGCGTCGAAGCCCACGAAGCTGGTCTCGCCGGTGACCTTGAACTTGTCCCCGATCGCCCGGGTGAGCTGATTCTTGGAGCGCTCCAACCGGTCGGGGAAGAGATCTCCCATCGCCACCAGCTCCACCCCTTCGGAGGAGGTGACGCAGTCACGTGCTGCGCCCGTGCCCCGTCCACCGCAGCCGATCAGGCCTACGCGGATGGTTTCCGCCTGCCCAGCATAGGCGGCGGCGTAACCCGGCGACCACTGGGTCGCCAGCCCCGCCGTGGCCACCGCCGATACGCGGAGGAAATCGCGGCGGGTCAGGCTGGACAAGAAATCCTTACGATTCACGAGATGGGCTCCTGTCTGGAGGGTAGGGAGGAACGATCCCACTAGGGCTCGCGCACCAAGCGCAGGCCCACGAAAGGCGCATCTGCCAGCCACCATTCGCTCTTGGGCAGCTGGGGATCGGTGGCATTCCAGGCCGGCGTCTGCTTCTTCCCGGCGTCACAGCGGACCTGGTCGGCGGTATCGTCGTAGGAGCCGCCCATCAGGATGGGCTCGCCGTCCGCGCCGATGGCCCATTCCCC
Source organism: Longimicrobiaceae bacterium (assembly GCA_036375715.1). Classification (NCBI taxonomy): domain Bacteria; kingdom Pseudomonadati; phylum Gemmatimonadota; class Longimicrobiia; order Longimicrobiales; family Longimicrobiaceae; species Longimicrobiaceae bacterium. Next base: position 59,787 of record DASVBS010000076.1, read on the forward strand.
GACGTTACCGAGCATGTCGGCGAGGCCGAAGGCGTTGGCTTCCTTGCTGCCACCCGGGTGCGTCCGGTCGTTGGCGTTCTGGAAGTACCAGGCGACGGCCTCCAGATCGGCCGGCTCTTCCTGGTTGGCACGGCAGGCGTAGATCCACTCGGCCTGGGTCGGGAGGCGGTAAGTGTGGCCGGTCTTCTCCGAAAGCCAGTTGGCGAACACGGTGGCGGCGTGCGGGGTCATGGCCAGGGCCGGCATCCCGTCGTGTCCCCAGTTGCGCCCCGGCAGCACGTAAGGGCGACTCGGCCGCGATACGGCCTCCTCGCCCTTGCCCGTGGCCACCTGGGTGCCTTCATCCAGCGCGAAGACCCAGACGTCGAAGACGTCCCAGGGCACCTCCACACGGCTCATGTAGAAGGGAGCGATCTCGACCCGCTGCGTACCTCGCGGGGTCTCTACCTCGACCGTCCCACCCGGAATCGGTACCATCTCGAGACCCACGGTGGTGCCCGGGACCGATTCGGTGTACGGTTGTCCCGACCATTGCGAGTTCGCGTCGTTCGGTGGGGGAGCACCTGCATCCCCCTGCGCTCCGGCGCCGCTCGACGCGCACCCGATCGAAATCAAAGCCAGCACCAGCGCCGTCGCGATCCTGCTCATCCCCATCATGCAAAAGGTCCGTTGTCTGAGCGCGTTGTGGAGTTTGATGCTGCTGTCGTGCGTGTCCTTCGCGGCCTCGCCACGCCGTTTCGAGTACCGGCAGATCCACATGGGGGTGGAGGCTCGCCTGGTCTTCTATACCGCTGACAGCACGCGGGCGTTGAGCGCGGCCCGGGCCGCATTCGAGCGGATTGCGGAGCTCGACGCGATCATGAGCGACTACCGCGACGACAGCGAGCTCATGCGTCTTGTGGGACAACCCGCCGGAAGCTGGGTCCCCGTGAGCGAGCCGCTCTGGCGCGTGCTACAGGTCGCGCAGGAGCTGGCTCGCCAATCCGACGGGGCCTTCGACGTCACCGTCGGACCGCTGATCCAGCTCTGGCGCGAGGCCCGACGCGCGCGGGTCCTCCCCACCGCGAGCGAGCTCGAGGAGGCGCGACGCCGCACCGGCTGGCACCTTCTCGAACTGGACCCCGAGCGTCGCGCCGTGCGGCTGGCACGACCAGGCATGCGCCTCGACCTCGGCGGCATTGCCAAGGGGTACGCGGCAGACGAGGCGCTCGCCGTCCTGCGGGAGCACGGCATCGAAAGAGCCCTGGTGGAGTTCGGCGGCGACATCGTCGTTGGCGCACCCCCTCCGGGCGAACGAGCCTGGACGATCCGGCTCGACGATCCCGCGGGCGCACCTCCCGTCGTGCCGCTCGCCCACGGCGCGATCTCCACCTCCGGTGACGCGGTGCAGTACGTGGAGATCGGCGGGGTCCGCTACTCACACGTGATCGACCCACGCACCGGAACGCCGCTTCGCGGTCATTCGGCCGCTACTGTGATCACCCGAAGCGGCCTGTACTCCGACCCCCTGTCCACCCTCGCCGGCGTACTCGGAGAGGAGGCAGGGGGAGCCTTCCTGCAGCGGAATTATCCGGAGGTAACCTTCTACATCCGCCGTCTCGGGCCCACCGCCGATTTGCGTTAGCGCGGGATTATACGCCATCGCTACCGGGGTTGGCCAGAGACGGCGGCTCAACCGGCTCGACTGGCCTCGAACCGGCTCCGATCAGCCTAGAGGCTCCAGCCCTGGCGGTACTCCCGCTTCAGGTACTGGTTGGCCTCCGGCTTGTTCGTGACGGACATCGAGGCGGCATCGTATTCGATCTTGACGCCCTGCCCGGTGCGCAGCGCCACGAGCCCCAACAGCATGGTCTCCGTCAGCCGGGCAGCGTAGTCGAACGGCGAGGTAGCCTCACCGTTCCCCATCGCCGCGTTGGCCCAGTTCATCTCGTGGCTCATGCCGACGCGCGGATAGGTCTCAGGCACCCGATCCGCCTCCTCACGCAGGCTCAGCGGGAAGATCTGCGGGTTTTCGCCGTACGTCTCGTGCATGAGGATGCCGCGCTCGCCAACGAAGATGACGCCGCCACCCCGCTCCAGCGGAACGTCCTCGGGCAGCACCTCGGGACGCGGCGGCATGAGCCCACCGTCGTACCAGGTCATCTTCACCGGCGGCTGATCGCCGCGCGCCGCGAACTCGTAGTGTACCAGCGTCGCCAGCGGATAGGTCGCCGGCGTGTCGTCGACGTCGGGCCCCCAAGGGGTGGAGGTCGCCTCGATGGTGGTCGGCAGATCCAGCTTGAGCGCCCAGAACGGATGATCGATCAGGTGCGCACCCATGTCGCCGAGCGCGCCGACCCCCCAGTCCACCCAGCCACGCCAGTTGAACGGATGGTAGACCGGGTGATACTCCACGAAGGGCGATGGCCCGATGAAGACGTCCCAGTCCAGCCCTTCCGGCATCGGGAAGCTGCCCGCCATGGCCGCGGCGAACTGCGGGTTGAGATTGCGCGCGCCCCAGTTGCCCAGGTCCTCGCCGGCGAGCTCGCGCGTCGGACGGGGAACACCCTGTGGCCAGATGGGCCGGTTGGTCCAGACATGAACCTCCCGAACGGGCCCCAGCACACCGGCTTCGATCCACTCGTTCACCCGTCGAGCCGTATCCGAGGAGTGACCCTGGTTGCCCATCTGGGTGACGACACCGGTGCGACGGGCGGTTTCTTGAAGCACCCGCGCCTCGTGCACCGTGTAAGTGAGCGGCTTCTGCACGTAGACGTGCTTGCCGAGCTGCATGGCCGCGTTCGCGGCGACTGCGTGGAAATGGTCGGGGGTGGCGACGACCACGGCGTCGATGGCGTCGCCCTGCTCCTCCAGCATGCGACGGAAGTCGCTGTACTTCTTCGCCTTCTCGTACGCCGCCTTCAACTTCGCACCGACCTCGTTCACCGTGCCGTCGCGGTTCTGGGCGCGGCCGACGACGTCACGCATCACCCGGTTCATGTCGACGTCCGCCAGGGCGACGATGTTCTGCCCTCCGGCGACCAGGTTGTAAGCGTTGCTCATCCCCATTCCGCCCGCGCCGATCATGGCGACGTTGAGTGTGTCGCTCGGCGCTACGAAGCCGGGTCCACCCAGCACGTGTCGCGGGACGATGGTGAAGCCCAGGGCAGTCTTCGCCATCCCCGACACGAACGAGCGACGCGTCATCGGGTCGTTTTGCATTTTGCGCTTCTCCGCTGTGATTGAGGGAGCCCCCACCGGCTTGCAGCCTCCGTCGATCGCCGGAGTGCGGCGGACGGGCGAGGGCGGTGAGAATCACTGACCGAAGTTCGAACGGCGCTGTCACCTCCGGCGGAGCGCCGCAGCGCGACATCTTGATCGCTCCGCATGACCGCCTGGAAGTAAAGGGCTGGAACTAGGAGGAGCGCCCCGCTCACCGCTCGCCGCGACGAACGGGGCAGCCGTCACAGTATACAATGCAGAGTCCCCTGCCGGCCAGTGCGCCGGCAGGGAACGATTCCGCGATGAGCTTGCTCAATAGCCGGGGTTCTGCTCGAGCGCGGGGTTCCTCTCGATCTCCGCGCGGGGGATCGGCAGGAACTTGCGGAACTCCGAGACATCACCGCGCTGCGCAGTCTCCGGGTCGTGCTCGATCAGGGAGTTGGCCCAGTATCCGGGCTCCATCGCGTCACGCCGCACGAGGTCCCACCAGCGCTTCCCTTCGTGCGCCAGCTCCCAACCGCGCTCCATGTAGATGTCGTCCCGGGTCACCGTGGGGAGGTCGGCCGGCGCGCTCCGCGATTCGCTGCCCGTCCCCTTCCGGGCGCGAGCACGAACCATGTTCACGTACCGGGTGGCCTCCTCTACATTCCCCATCTCATACTGAGCCTCGGCGTACATCAACAGTGCCTCGGCGTAGCGGTAGAGAGGGAAATCCACGTCGGTCGGACCGCCGATGCCCCGGTTGGTAGGCCGGTACTTGTAGACGTTTGGCCAGGAGAGCTTGACGAAACCATTGTCGCCGAGGTCGGTGTTGGTGCTCCAACCCTCGGTGCGGTAGTTGACCTCGTGCCGGTAATCCCCTTCCGGGTAGCTGTTGTAGAACCACTCGGTGGGCTGTCCCAGCACCTCGCACCCACCGCCGCTGCCGAAGCCAAGCTCACGCGGCAGCCAGTTGCAGCCCACGTTGGTGCTGGTGCGTCCCTCGACGCCGGACGAAGCGACCATCCAGATGACCTCCTGGTTCCCCTTGGTCTCGGGGAGGAAGACGTCGAGATAGTCGTCCATCAGCCCCCAGTTCGGGTCGTCGATCACCTTCTTGGAGTACTCCGCCAGCTTGTCCCACTGGTCGGTACCTAGCGCGCTCGAACGCCACTGATAGAGATCGGCGAGGACCATCCGAGCGGCCGCCTTGCTGGCCCGTCCGTGCTGCTCCGGCGTGTCGGGAAGCCCCGCCTCGGCGGCGAGCAGATCCTCTTCGATCTGCGCGTGCACCTCGTCGACCGGGCTACGCGCCACCTCGTAGTTCCGGTGGTCCTCCTCGCTCACCAGCAGCGGCACGTCGCCGTACATCTTGGTGAGGAGCAGATAGGCGTAGCCCCGGATGAACTTCGCCTCGGCAGCCAGCGCTTCCTTCTCGGCGGGGTCGGGGAACTCGACCTCCTCCATCTTGGCCAGCGCCAGGTTTGCCCGGTAGATGCTGGTGTAGAGGCCGTTCCACGGCGCCTCCGCGCTCGAGGTCGTCGGCTCCCAGAGTAGCAGGCCCGGGTGGTAGGTGCCGTAGTTGGGCTCGTCCGGGTGGATGCGGACGTGGTCGGACGCCAGCTCCACGTCGATGACGAGCTGCCACTCCCAGACGTCGCCCCGGGTGATCGGTTGATAGGCGGAAAGGACCGCCGTCTCGATCTGATCGGGAGTCTTGTAATAGCTGTCGTCCGTAAGGAAATCCTTCGGATTTTCCGTCAGCATGTCGTCGCACGCACCAACGGTGAGCGCCAGCGCCACCGGGGCGGCCATCAACCATTTATTCATAGCCGGTTCGATCTCAATTCGTGAACGAGGACGCCCGCGGACCAGCGGCATTCGCCGCCGTCCGGACCGCCCCACGGATCAGAAGGTGATGTTGGCGCCGATGTTCCACGTGCGGGCACGCGGGTAAGCGCCGGAGTCGACGCCCCGCAGCCGCGAATCGCCGCCGATGCTGTTCACCTCGGGATCGAAGCCCGTGTAATCCGTGAGCACGAAGAGGTTCTGACCGGTCAGATAGAGCTCCGCGCTGCTCACCCCCGGCAGCAGCCGCTCGGGGAGCTGATAGCCCAACGTCAGATTCGACAGCCGCAGGTACGACCCGTCCTCGATGTAGGCCCCGTAGAGACGACGCGGACGGGCGTTGTTGGCGCGCGGAATGTCGGTGTCGGTGTTCTCCGGCGTCCAGCGATCGAGCACCCGCTCCGACTCGTTCAGGAACCCGGTCGCGCTCTCCGTGAAGACGCGCGAGACGTTGGCGACCTCGTTGCCGTACGAGAAGGTGAAGAACGCGTCCAGGCGCACCGGCCCCCAGGTGAAGTTGTTGGAAAACCCGCCGTAGAAGTCCGGATCGGCGTAACCCAGGATGGTGCGATCGTCGGCGTTGATCACGCCGTCGCCGTTCTGGTCCACCAACTTGTACTCACCCGGCGTGCACTCGTCCGAGTTGTTGAGATAGCATTCGTCACCCTCCTGCCACAGACCGTCGGTCTCGTAGCCGTAGAAGGTGCCAAGCGGCTCCCCGACCTTCACGATGTGGCTCTGCCCGCCGTCCAGGAACCAGCCGTAGCGCGAGCCACCGGGGTAGATGTAGTCCACCCCGCCGAGGTCGGTGACCTCGTTGCGGTTCACCGAGACGTTCAGCGTGCTGCGCCAGTTGAAGCTGGGCGTGGTCACGTTGACCGTGCTCAGGCCCACCTCGAAGCCCCGGTTCTCGACCTCACCGAGGTTGCGAAGCTGGTTGACATAGCCCGATGTCCGCGGCAGGTCGACCCAGAGGAGCAGGTCGCTCGTGGTAGAGCGATACGCGTCCAGGGTCAGGGCGATGCGGTTGTCCAGGAATGCCATGTCCAGACCCACGTTGAACTGCTGCTGCTTCTCCCACTTCAGGTCCGGATTCGGCGCCGAGCTGGAGGGGCGCAGCGTGACCACCTCGTCGTTGATGCCGATGCCGACGAACTCGGTGGACAGGCGAGACAGCGACTGATACTGCGCGACGGCCTGGCTGCCCGTGACGCCGTAGCTGAGACGCAGCTTCAGCTCGTCGAAAAGGGTCTGATCCTGCATGAAGGGCTCGTCCACGATCCGCCAGGCGAAAGCGGCGGAGGGGAAGAAGGCCCACTTGTTGTTCGCGCCGAAGCGGCTGGAACCGTCACGCCGCCCGGTGAGGGTGAAGAGGTAGCGGTCGAGGAGATTGTAGTTGATGCGGCCCAGCGTCGAGATCAGGGTCCAGTCGCTGTAGCCAGTGTCGACGCCGCGGTTCCCGGCTCCCGCGCCGAGGTCGTGCCAGGCGATCTCGTCGGTCGGGAAGCCCTGCCCCTCGGACCACGAGGACTCACTCTGGTACGTCTGGACGGAGAAGCCGCCCAGCACCTCCAGCGAGCCCGCTCCGACCTCACGCCGGTAGGTCGCGGTGTTCTCGCTGGTGAGCTGCCGGTCGTATCCGTCTCCCATCGCGGCCACACCGTTCGCCCCGTCACCGGGGGCGATGGTGCTGGGCGCGAAGTACGGGTTGCGCCAGAAGTGCGCGTTGATGCCCGCAGTGGTCTTCAGTACGAGGTTGTCGAGCAGGTCGTACTCAGCGTAGACGTTTCCGATGCCGCGGTACTCGTTCCGGACGTCCACGATTTCCATCATGTTCGCCAGCGGATTTTCCAGCTGCTCGCCGAGTACCGCCCGCTTGTTCCAGTTGCCGTCTTCGTCCTTCGGGGCCAGCGAGGGGTCGAAGTTGATCGCCGCCAGGATTCCGCGGGCGCTCGCCCCGATACCGCCGTTCTCCGACCGGTTGATCGCCTGGTGCACCCGGGCGAAGCTCAGGCTCGTGCCGGTGCGGAAGCGGCTGCTCATGTTCCGATCGAGGTTGAACCGCAGGCCGTAGCGCTCGAACCCGGTGTTGACGAGAATTCCCTCCTGGTCGACGTAGTTCCCGGAGATCAGGTAGCGGGTACGCTCATCGCCGCCCGTAAGGGTGATGGAGTGGCTCTGCTGTGGCGCCCGCTGCGTCATCAGATCGACGTAGTTGTACGTCTGCGCCGAAGCGATCTGCTCCTGCGTATAGCGGGGTTCCCGCCCGATGTTGGTGTACGCCTCGTTCACCAGCTCCATGTACTGCGGAGCCGTGAGCGGGTTGATCGTCTTACTGATCTCCTGCCACCCGTAGCTCGTCTCGACCCGCACCTGGTCGGCGCCGGACTGCCCGCGCTTGGTGGTGATCAGGATCACGCCGTTGGCGGCTCGCGAGCCGTAGATCGCGGTGGCGCTCGCGTCCTTCAGGATCTGGATCGACTCGATGTCGTTCGGGTTGATCTCGTTGAGCGGGTTGTAGGTGGGGTCCTCCGAGTTAGTCCCCTGCACGGCCGGGATGCCGTCGATGACGTAGAGCGGCTCGCTGTTGGCGCTGATCGAGTTCGTGCCTCGGATCCGCACGCTCGAGCCCGCGCCCGGCACGCCGGAGTTCGTCACCACCTGCACGCCGGGAGCCTTCCCCTGCAGCGCGTTGGAGACCGCCGTAACCGGGGTGGCTTCGGTCAGCACGTCCTCGCCCGACACGGAAGCGACCGCCCCGGTAAGGTTGCGCTGGCTGGTCGTGCCGTACCCGATCGCCACGATCCCTTCCAGCTCCACCGCGGCAGCCGACAGCGTCAGGTTGGCCGTAGCGGTCGCGCCGGCTTGCACGGTCACCGTCTGCGTCGCCTCACCGTACCCGAGCATGGTGGCTCGCACGGTGTGCGTTCCGGCCGGCACGCCCTCGAGTGTGTACCGGCCGTCAGGTCCCGTCAGCGCTGCGGCTCCCGTCCCGACGACGGTCACACTGGCCCCACTGAGCGGGGCCCCCGCATCGCTGCTCACGGTACCGCTGATCGCACCTGTCGCCTGCGACCAGCCTGCTCGGGGTAGCCCGAGCAGTACTGCGCACAACAGAACTGAGGTCCATCTCATGCTGCGCTCTCCGGATGGATGGCAATTGCGGCAGCCCCCGATGTGGGACTGCCCTGAGCGGGCCGCCGGTCGGAGCGAGTCGGAGGGTGACCCGGCGGGGCCCGCCAGAAATCGGCGTGAAATAGAGTGTTATCTGACTATTAGACGCACATCGTGCAGCGGGGTCACGAGCAGACCCCAAGTAGCCCACGGCCTTACCAGTAGACGTTCTTCCCTGTTGTGTCAAATACTGCAGCGCAGGCTTCTTCGTAGATGTCGATACAACGAATAAGCGCGGCGATCGATGACCGCCGCGCTCTCAAAGGAACGGGGCCCGCGAGAGAGACGGGCCCCGTTTGCCTCAGCTATGCTGGAACGATGCTCGGGAACTATGCCTGGGAACGGTATTCGGGAGTGAGCTCCTCCCGGACCCGCTCGAGCAGGCGTTTAGTGGCGAGGATCCCCTCCTCTTCGGGGATTTCCCCTTCGTACTCGATGCCGACGAAGCCGCGGTAGCCGGCATCCAGGACGATGCGCAGCATCCGGCGGTAGTCGATCTCGACCTCGTTCCCTTCCGCGTCGAACGCGTGTGACTTCGCGGACACTCCCTTGGCGTACGGCATCAGCTCCTGGACGCCCTGGTAGCGGTCGTACCACTCCTCCGGCTGTCCGTTTCCGCCGGAGAGGCGGAAGTTACCGAAGTCGGGGAGGGTGCCCACCGTCGGCATGTCCACCCGCTGGATCACCGCCGCCAGCCACTTGCCGTTGCTGGAGAGCCCCCCGTGGTTTTCGACGATCACGTTGATCCCCTGCTCCGCCCCGTACTCGCCGAGCCGGCGCAGACCGTCGGCCGCGAGCGCCAGCTGCTCGTCGTAGCTGCCGCGACTGGCGGCGTTCACGCGGATGGAGTGACACCCCAGGAAGCGCGCGGCATCGACCCACTTGTAGTGGTTCTCCACAGCCTCCGTGCGGCGGGCGTCATCAGGGTCGCCGAGCATCCCCTCGTTGTCGCACATGATGAGCACGTTACGGACTCCGGCGTCCTCGGCCCGCTGCTTCATCTCCCCGAGGTACGCCATGTCCCGGGCCTTGTCCATGAAGAACTGGTTGACATACTCCACGGCTCCGATGCCGAAGCGCGAGCGGGCGAGCCCGGCGAAGTCGAGGTTGTCCAGTTGCCCCGCACGCAGGGAGCGGTGCAGGGACCACTGCGCCAGAGAGATGTCGAACAGCGGCCCGGAGGCCGCGCTCTCCGCGGCTCCGCTCGCGCAGCTCATGGAAGACACCATGCTGCCGCCCAGAAGCACGGCGGCACTCGAACGGATGAATTCACGGCGATTGACCTCGGACATGGGTGGAGTGGCTCCGGTGAGGTGAAGCGATCGGCGGCCTGGGTAGCCGCAGCGGTGAGAACTCTCTCCCAGCCGGGAGAAGAAAGGGCGCGGCTCCGGGCCGCGCCCCACGGCAATCTACTTGGCAGCCAGCTCCTGCGCCGTCCACGGCGTCTTCCGGGAGGCAAACTCCTTCCGGATCGCCGCCACCACCTCCGGCGTCACCGGGCTGGCCTCGTTGCCGAAGTTACTGCGGACGTAGGTCGCGACCGCGGCAACTTCCTGATCGTTTAAGCCCCCGCCCCAAGGCGGCATCATGCCCGCGTAGACCTCGCCCCCGACGTCGATCTCGCCCGTCAGCCCGTGAAGGATGATCTTGACCAGCCGAGCCGGGTCCCCCGTGACCCACTCGCTCTCCGCGAGGGGCGGGAAGGCACCAGGAACTCCCTGTCCGTTAGCCTGGTGGCACGAAGCGCACACCGTTGCGAACACCTTCGCTCCATCCGCCTGAGCCTCCGCCCGCGTCGTTGCGAAAGCCAGAGCTGCCAGAGCGATCACCAGCGTCCCTCCCCATTGCCGCAACGGAGAGGCTCCTGCACTCAGCTTCAACACTAAATCCTCCCGAGGTGAATCAGGTTCGACGACGCCCCGCGGTTCAAGAGGAGCGGCAGGACAGAGCCGGGGCACGAACCCTCCGGAAGCACCTCGGGTGGGTGCCTCCGGAGCCCCGGCCGCGCTCCCCTTGTAGTCCCGCGGTACGGCGAGTGTTCCGATGACGGTCTAACGCGAGGTGGTCGTCACCGGCGGAGCCGCCTGCGGGGACTCGTCGTCGATCCAGCAATATCGGCTCACGTTCGAACCCGGCGCGGGCGCCCAGAAGCCGGTGAATTCGGCCACGTAGAGGCAACCGTCCGGGCCCAGCTCCATGGAGATCGGGCTCGTGCCCGTCAGCACGTCGAAGGTCTTCAGATTCGCCAGCCGCTTGGTGGGAATGCGGAACTGCCGACCGTCACTGCGCACGTCCTGTACGGTGTCGCTCTCGAAAGTCCCGTTCACGACATCGCCCCACTTGATCCACTTACGCGACCAGTCGTAGACGAAAACCTTGCCCTGGAAGATCTCCGGGAAGGCGTGCTCGCCGTCCGATCGGTAGATCGGCCCGAAGGTCGCCGACCGTCCGCCCGTCTCGTAGGTATACTCCCAGAGCGGCGGCACGTAGTTGGGGATCATCTGCGGCGTCCACTCGTTGTAGAACAGCCGTCCGGTGGCGCGGGGCCAACCGAAGTTCTCCCCTCCTTGCAGCGCCACGTCGTACCAGTCGTAGGTCGTCTGCTCGTCCGGGCCCACGATGCCGATGTAGACTCGCCCGGTCGGCGCGTCGTACTTGATGCGGTAGGGGTTACGCAGGCCGTAGGAGTAGATCTCCCAGCGTACCCCCGGCTCGCCGTAGAACGGGTTGTCCTTGGGGATCGAGCCGTCCTTGTTGATCCGCAGAATCTTGCCTCGCAGGTCCTGCAGATTCTGAGCGGTCCGCTCGGAGTCGGCCAGGCGAGACCAGTGGTAGCCCTCGAGCCTGTTCCGCTCCACGAAGGCGTTGACGGCTTCCTCGGTCAGCTCCTGCGTGGGACGGGTGCCGCTCTGCCCCGTGTCGCCGGTGGAGATGAACAGGGTGCCATCCGGGCCCCACTCCAGATCGCCCGCCTGGTGGCAGCAAGCAGGCTCCGTCGGCACACGCAGCAGCACCTTCTCCGAGGACATGTCGATCTGCCCGTTGGCGAAGGTGAAGCGGGACAGCGTGTTGATGAAGGTCTCCGGCTGCGCGTAGTAGAGGTAGACGTACGGCTCGCCGTTGTAGAAGTTCGGGTCGATCTCGATCCCGAAGAGACCGTGCTCGATGTTGGTCGGGTCGGTCGTGGGGATCTGAGCGACCTGTGTGGCCTGCCCACTGGCGGCGTCGTAGCGGAAGACCTTCCCGGTGAGCTCGACGATCCAGACGTTCCCCTGCTCGTCGATGGCAATGTCATCCGGCCAGACGCCTTCGACGATGGTCTCCTTCACCCGGTGACCCGAGAAGTCGGCCGGCTCCCTGCCCGCGGCTTGCCGCATCCCCACCAGCAGGTGCTGCAGGAAATCGGGATTCCTCCAGATATCACCGAAGTGGCCCAGCTTGGTGGCGAAGACCCGGCCCTCGCCGTAGCGGCGAATCCAGGAGATCGGGTAATCGTCACGGGTCGCGTCCGCCGACCCCACTGGCACCCCCACGCTGGGCATGTCCAGAGAGAGGAGCACGTGGCTGTTCCACCGCGGGTTCTCGTCCAGCACGTAGATCTCGTCGCGGATCCAGAACCCGTCCCCGAGGTGCTGAACGGAGGTGTTCTCGTGATCCTCCACGTTGATGCGGACGCTCCGCGTCCACGGGTGTTCCTGGAAGAGGCCTCCACCCACCATCTCCCGGTACTCGTCGAAGCCGTAGAGCGCATCGAGGCCGGCATGCGCGACCACCAGTCCCTTACCCGAGCGCACGAAATCGACGATCGCCTGCTGCTGGGCGAGGGTGACCGGGGAAGGAACGTTTTCCGTTCGTGTCTCGGCGATCGCCTCCGGCGTCTTCTCCGCCGGCTCGGCGCGCAGCGTCGAGTTGGCGAGGAAGAGTAGATCGTAGCTGGCCAGATTGGCCGGCGTCAGGACCGAGAGGTCCTCCGTGAGGTCGAACTCGAACTCGGTCGTACGCTCCAGTTCGGGCAGCACCTGGTGAATCGCCTCGATCGCCTCGGTGTGCCGGAAGCCGTGCGTGGCGGTGATAACCAGCGTACGGATCGGCTGATCGCTCTGCGCCTCGAAGAGGTCGGCGAGGGTCATCGGCGGGTTGTCCACGCTCAGCGGAGTCACCCGGATGTTCCGGAACCAGACCTTGGAGTCGTCGTCGTGGTTCTGCAGGCCGATGTAGCCCTCGCGGCCCCGGGTACCGATGAACTCGTTGACCTTCGCTCCGTTGAGGTAGATCTGATAGTGTTGCCCCCGCACTTCGATCCGGTACTCGTTCCACTCTCCGGCGGGCTTCGCCGCCAGATGCGATGCGGGAGAGAAGGTGTAGACGGCACCCGTCTGGTGCAGTGGGTCCTGCAGATCGTCGATCTGGATCTCGTAGCCGGCGTCGACCGGCACCCAGGGATCGTCGGTCTGCTCGGGGAAGCGAACGAAGATCCCGGAGTTCGCGCCTGGCGAGTTCGTCTTGTACTCGAGCTCGAGCACGAAGTCGCGGAAGGGCCGCTCCGCGTAGTAGAAGAGCCCCATCCCGCCGTGGCTGACGAGCGCACCGTTCTCCAGGGTGAAGCCACCGGGGCCGATCTGTCTCCAGCCTTCGGTGTTCTCCCCGTCGAACAGCACGATGCTGCGGCCCTCAGCGCCGCCGACGCCGCGTGCACCCCCCTGCACTCCCGCGCACCCCATGGCGAGCGCCGCGATCATGGCGACGGAGCCGAACTTCCTCCATCCGTTCATCTTCATCGGTAGCGTCTTCATTCGGGGTCAGCGGGAGCGGAGACCGGCCTTCTGGGCCTCGGACAACGCGGCGGCGAGACCGCCCTCCATCCAGATCGGCTCCACCCTACCGTTCTTGTTGGCATCCACGCCGTCGCGGGCGCGCTCGAGCAGCGCGGTCATGGCCGCGGCGTGCTCCTGCGCCTCCGCCACCTCGGTCCCGTAATCGGTCTTGATGATGTTGATCGCCTGCGCCTCGGCCTCGAAGAGCCAGCCGGTGTCTGCCGTGGAGTTCCAGAAAGCCGGCGGTGCGTCCCACATATGCGTGAGGCTGATGCGCGGCTGCACCTCGCGTCCCTTGTAGCCGCGCGTGATGTGCGTCCACCCGATCACGTCGTTGAGCGACGCCAGCGCGTTGGCCGCCGCCTGCCGCCTGTCGGCGGGCGTGTTCGAGGTGCTGTCGGCGAGCGCCTCCAGCCGGGCGCGAACCGCGCGCCCGCGGCCCACGATCCCCAATTGGGTGGGATCGGTGATGCGCGGCGGCGCGGAACCGAGCCGCTTCACGAAGTTGGGATCGAACTCCGCACCGGTTACCTGCCAGCGCTCCTTCCACCCCAGTCGGGCGACCTCGGCCGGCTCGGCGCCGGAGACCTGGGGATCGATTCCCCAGATCAGCTGCAGCACCTGCGCGGCCCCCTGCTTCACGCCCGCGACGTTCGAAGCGCTCTGCGCCTGACGGCTGGCGGCGATCGCCTGCTCCAGTAGCTGTCCCATCTCGGCGAGCAGCGCCCCGGCCTGCTGATCCGAGAGATCCTTACCGAAATCCGACATCGTCGGCCGGTCGGGAGCGACTGGCTGCTCGCCTTCCTCCTGGGCGGCGACCACGCCGGGCAGGAGTGCTACGGCGAGCAGGGAGCTCGCGAAGGCGGCGCGCCGCCTCCCGTGTCTGGAAAATGCCATGGATGAATCGCGTCCTGGTTGTCCGATGAGCCGGTCGAATGCGGACCGCCTCAGGAGAGGAGCCCGCGGAGATTCCGGTAGCTGGTGGTGATGCTCGCGATCGAGCCCCCCGGGTACTCTGCCGCGTTGTCGTGCTCCACGAAGAAATGCTCAGTCCCGGCCTGCCCCACCTGTGCGAAGATGGCGGCGAAATCCAACTCTCCCTCGCCGACGGGAACCATCGCCTGCGAGCCTGCACGATCGGCCATGTCCTTCACGTGGAAGAGGCGATAGCGGCCTGGGTCCGCGGCAAACATCGCCAGGGGGTCCTGCCCGCCGCGCACCGCCCAATACAGATCGAGCTCCAGCGCCACCAGCGCCGGATCGGTCTCCCGGAGGAGGATGTCGTAGGCGGTCGTGCCGCCCCCCAGATCCTGGAACTCAGCGGCGTGGTTGTGATAGCCGAAGCGCAGTCCGGCACGCGCCACGACCTCCCCGATGCGGTTGAACTCCGCGGCCAGCTGCCGCCAGCCCTCTGCCGTCCGCCCATTGGCGGATGGAACGATGAGGTAGTGGTGGCCGATCACCTGGGCATCGCCCATCAGGCGGTCGATGTCGCCCCGGAACTCGTTCAGACCGATGTGGGCGCTCGGCGCGGTTACGTCCAGACGGTCGAGAATGTTCCGCACCTGCGCCGCCGAGTGGTTGTAGTAGCCGGCGAACTCGAACTCCCTGTATCCAATCTCCGCCACACGGGTCAGCGTGCCCTCGAAGTCGGCCTGCAGCAGGTCGCGCACGGTGTAGAGCTGAATTCCGATCGTGCGACCGGAGATGAGGTCGATGCTGCCCCCGCGTCCTCCGGCAGCGCCGGTGGAAGCGCAGCCGGCCAAGAAGCCGCCGCCCGCGAGGAGGCCACTGTAGGCCATCGCACTGCGTAGGAAGGCACGGCGATCGATCGCTGCGAGACCCTTGTCAGGCGTCATGGTTGTCGTGGCGGTAGAGGTTCCACAGTCATCGCGAGGCGCGCGCGTGTGGAACCGGTCGATGAATCGGAATGACGAACGAGAGCCCCGACGGTTGCCGGGGCGAAGCACCGTGGGCGGCCAACCGGCCGCCCACCAGCAGCTGTGGCTCAGGGGCCGGCTTCGGTGGCAACCTCCGGCACTTTCGCCGGAGCCCCTTCGTCCACGTCGCTCTTGAAGAGCACGATGAATGCGGCCAGCACGGCCGCCGCGAAGGCCGCCGGAATCCACCAGAAGGTTGCCCAGGTCTGCATCGACTGCGAGACGTCCGCGCCGAGCACACTATCGAACAGCGCTCCGGCGATCTGCGCACCGAGGAGCATGCCCACCCCATAGGTGACGAACACCACGAAGCCCTGAGCCTGTCCGCGAATGCCCGGCTCCGACCGCTTATCCACGTAGATCTGCCCGGCGACGAAGAAGAAGTCGTAGCAGATTCCGTGGAGCAGGATCCCCAGGATGATCATCCAGGTGATCGTGGCCGGGGCGCCCAGCGCGAACAGGGCGTAGCGAGCCACCCAGGCGAGCATCCCCATCGCCAGCATCCACTTCACCCCCAGACGGGCGAAGAAGAAGGGCATCAGCAGCATGAAGAAGAGCTCGGACATCTGCCCGAAGCTCATCTTGAAGGCGGGGTCCGACACCCCCGCCGCGTTCACGAACACCGGCGCGTAGGCATAGTACGCAGACAGCGGGATGCAGATCAGCAGCGAGCTGGCGATGAAGACCCAGAAGGGGCGGCTGCTGAGCCGCGACAGCGCGTCGAGTCCCAGAATCTCCCGAGCCTTCGGCCGGGTTCCGGCGAGCGGTGGAGGCGTGTGAGGCAGGCTGAAGCTGTACAGTCCCATCAGGATGGCGGCGCCGCCACCCACATAGAAGGGGATGGGCGTCTCGTCGGCGTGCAGGATGCCGCTCACCAGCACACCCGCCACGATCCACCCGATGGTGCCGAACACCCGGATCAGCGGGAACTGCTTCTCCTGGTCGGTGACGTGGTGGAAGGCGAGGGTGTTCGCCAGTCCCATCGTCGCCGCGAAGCAGAGCGAGTGGAGCAGCAGCATGGCGATGAAGCCCGGGGGCGAACCGGCGAAGGCCGGCGCCATCAACAGCGCCACGCCGCCGATCATCTGGGTGACCCCGAGCACCTTCTCGGTCGCGAAGAACCGATCCGCCACCATCCCCAGGAAGAACGGCGAGACGATCGAGCCGATCGGGTGGACCGAGAAGGCCCAGTCGATCGTGTCGGCCATCCCGACGCTGGTCATGTAGTTCCCCACCGTGACGTACCAGGAGCCCCAGATGAAGAACTCCAGGAACATCATCAGACTCAATCGGGCGCTGAGCGTTCGATTCACTCGGATATCGGCTGGAGACTGAACGGGAAGGTTGGGAGTGGCCAGAAACTAGGCTACGGAAGCCGGGATGGAAAGGGGCGCGCGGCCCGATGCGTCATCCCGACCGCTTACGGTACTGCCGCACGGCCAGAGCGAGCACGGTGGCGCCTCCCGCACCCAGAATCGCGAGCTGCCGTGAGACGTCCGCAAGCCCTGCCCCCTTCAGCAGCACTGCGCGCATCAGGTGGACGAAATGGGCGAGTGGGTTGAGCTGGGCCAGCCACTCTGCCCAGGTGGGCATCGACCGGAGTGGGGTGAAGAGGCCGCTCATGAGCAGGTAGACCATCATCAGCGCGAAGGTCAGGAACATCGCCTGCTGCTGCGTCTCGACCACCGTCGAGATCCACAGGCCGATCCCCAGCGCGAGCACCAGGTAGACGGACGCGGAGAAGAAGATCAACAGCAGGCTGCCCCGCACGGGAACCCCGAGCACCGCCCACGCGAAGGCGAGCCCCAGCGCCAGGTCGACCATCGCAAAGGTCCACAGGGGAATCAGCTTCGCGGCGATGAAGGCCGATCGGGAAACGGGGGTGACGTTCAGCTGCTCCAGCGTGCCGGCCTCCTTCTCCCGCACGATGTTGAGGGCGGTCAGCAGACTCCCGATCAGTGTAACCAGGACGACCAGGATCCCCGGGACCATGTACGCACGGTAATCCATCTCGGGGTTGTACCAACCGCGCCGGCGCACCTCCAACCGTGGGCCGACCTCACCGAACGGCGAGCTTCTCACACCTGTCCGGTAGGTTGTCTGGTAGGCGCTCGGGCTCCGCTCCGCGGCCACTTCCATCGCGTACCGGTCGATGATTCGCGAGGCATAGAAGCCGATGACGGCCGCCGCGGCCCCGTCCTCTGCATCCAGGATCAGCTGAGCGGGCGCCTCCCCGCTTCGCACCAGCTGCGCCTCGAACTTCGAAGGGAACACCAGGATCGCGTCGGCCGCGCCGTTGAGCATCGCCTCGTCCGCCTCTACGCGCGATGCGCTCGCGCCCACGAGGTGGAAGCGGCCGGAGGCGAGGAGGCGGTCTACCAATTCCCGAGACGTCTCACTTCGGTCGTGATCGATGACGTACACTCCGGCGCTGCGCACCTCGAAGGTGACGGCGTGGGCCAGGATCAGGAGCTGCACCAGCGGCATGATCAGGATGAGCCGCAAGAGCACGGGGTCCCGCACGATCTGCAGGAACTCTTTGCGCAGCAGGAAGCGAAGGGTACGCATCAGACCGCGAGGCGTGGCCGGAAGGCGCGAACGGCGGCGAGGATCAGCACGACCAGCATCCCGGTCAGGATCAGCAGCTCCATCCAGACGTACTCCAGCCCCACCCCCTTCAGCATCACCCCGCGGGCGATCACGATGAACCAGCGCGCGGGGACGGCGAGGGTGATCAGCTGAAGCCAGTTCGGCAGGCTCGCGATCGGGAAGATCATGCCCGAGAGGAGCGCATTGGGCAGCATCGTGCCGGCCAGCGCCGTGACCATGGCGGCGCGCTGTGACGGCGCAACCGAGGCGATCACCACCCCGAGCGCCAGTCCGACGAGCGCGTACAACACGCTCGCGCTCAACAGCAGGAGCAGGCTGCCCCGGAACGGAACGTGGAAGATCAACCAAGCCGCGAGCAACGCCGTCACCGCGTTGGCAAAGGCGAGCAGCAGGTACGGCATCACCTTGCCCGTGATGATCTGCCACGGGCGAAGCGGCGAGACGAGGAGGATCTCCATCGTTCCTCGCTCCTTCTCGCGCGAGAGCGAGATCGCCGTCATCAGCGCCGAAACCATGGTCAGCACCAGCGCGATGAGGCCGGGCACGAACAGGTTCACGCTCTCGAGGGTGGGGTTGAAGCGCATCCGCATGCGGGTCTCGATGCGCAGCGGCGCTCGACCGCCCAGCTCGCGCTCGAAATCCCCGATGACCGCCGCGGCATAAGCCGCCATCGTGCTCCCGGTGTTCGGATCTGCCGCGTCCCCGACAAGCTGAAGCGCGGCACCCCGCTCGGAGGCGAGGTCACCGGCGAAATCGGGTGGGAAAGCGAGGGCGAGGTCGACCGCTCCGCGGCGAAAGAGCGGCTCCAGAGCCTGCACGGTGGGAGCGGAAGCGACCATGCGGAAGTGCCGCGTGCCCTCGAAGCGCGCGCGCAGGGCAAGCGAGGCGGCATCGGGAGAGGGATCGACGAAGGCGATGCGCACGTCCTCGATGTCGTTGCGGAGCGCATAGCCGAACAGGACCACCTGCGCGAGCGGCAGCAGCAGAAGGATCGCCAGAGTCTGCCTGTCGCGGAGCAGATGCCAGACCTCCTTGACCATGAAGGCGCGCAACGCGACGAATGCCGGACTCATGGCTGTCCTCCTGGCCGTGCCTCAACCGTGCTCATGACGAGGAAGGCGACCCGCCATTCGCCGCAGAACCGTTGCCTGTGCCGGGCCGCGCGAGCTGGACGAACACCGCGTCGATCGAGTCGGCGTTGAACCGGGCTTTCAGCTCGGCCGGTGTCCCCAATGCGGCGATCCGGCCGTCGACCATGATCGAGACGCGGTCGCAGTACTCGGCCTCATCCATGTAGTGGGTGGTTACGAAGACGGTGATGTCTTCCTCCGCCGCGGCGTAGATCATCTCCCAGAACTGCCGCCGGGTGAGCGGGTCGACTCCGCCCGTCGGCTCGTCCAGGAAGACCACCGCCGGCCGATGGATCAGCGCGACGGAGAAGGCGAGCTTCTGCTTCCACCCGAGGGGAATGGAGCCCACCAGGGCGTCACGCGCGCTGGTCAGCTCCAGCCGTCGCAGCAGCTCCTCCTGCCGGGCCTCGATCTCGTCGTCCGAAAGGCCGTAGATGCCGCCGTACAGTGTGATGTTCTCTGCGACGGTCAGGTCCTCGTACAGGGAGAAGCGCTGGCTCATGTAGCCGATGCGGCGCCGGACCTCCTCGGGCTGGCGAACGACGTCGCACCCCGCGACCGTCGCTGACCCGCCGCTCGGGGCGAGCACACCGATCAGCATGCGGATTGCCGTCGTCTTCCCCGCCCCGTTGGCGCCGAGGAAGCCGAACACCTCGCCCGGCTGCACCTCGAAGCTGATCGAGTCCACCGCCGTGAAGCTCCCGAAGCGGCGCGTCAGGCCGACCACCTCGATGGCTGCGCTCATGCGGCGGGCGCCTCCTCGCGACCCTCGATCAGTGCCAGAAAGGCGTCTTCCACGCCGGGACGAATCGGGACCACCTGGGCGTGCTCGAAACCCTCCTGGCGCAGCAGGCTGCGGATCTCCGCGGCGAGCGCCTGCGGCGTCACGCCGGTTCGGCGATCGGCATAGTGCAGCGTATCCCCGAAGGGGTGAACCGAGAGGGCATCGGGATGCTGCCGCAGCCGCAGCAGCATCCGGTAGCGTCCGGGACCGGTGATCGAGAGGAGCGGCGTGCGGACGCGGTCGCCGATCCGGCCTGGCTCGTCCACCGCCAGCAATCGGCCGGCCTGCATCAGGCCGATCCGGTCGCAGCGCGCGGCCTCGTCCATGTAAGGGGTAGCCACGAGAATGGGCAGGCCGGAGGCCTTGAGCTCGGCTAGCAGGTCCCAGAGCTCCCGGCGCGATACGGCGTCGACCCCGGTGGTCGGCTCGTCCAGCAGCAGGAGCTGCGGGCGGTGCACGAGCGCGCAGCAGAGCGCCAGCTTCTGCTTCATGCCGCCGGAGAGCGCCCCCGCGCGGCGCTCGCGAAAGGGCTCGATCTGACGATAGATGGGGGCGATGGCGGCATATCCCTCGTCCACCGTCGTGCCGAACACCGCCGCAAAGAAATGCAGGTTCTCCTCGACGCTCAGATCGGGATAGAGGGAGAAGCGACCGGGCATGTAGCCGACGCGGGCGCGGATCTCCCACAGGTGACGGCCCACGTCGAAGCCCAGGACGGTGGCCCGACCCGTATCCGGGAGAAGCAGGGTGGAGAGGATGCGAAAGAGGGTGGTCTTCCCTGCACCGTCGGGACCCACCAGCCCGAACAGCTCCCCGGCGTTGACCCGCAGCGAGATCCCATCCAGGGCGGTGTTCTCGCCGAAGCGGCGGCTGAGGTTCTCGACCACGATCGGTTCCTGCACGCTCACTCGACCGCCGCTCGCGGCGAGAGTGCTCACCGAGGACACACGGCGCCGGAAGAGGCGGCTCATGCCTCCTCCGCGGCGCTGGCAGAGTCGGCGCGCTCGCCTCGATCCCCGGCAGGGGGGACCGGCGCGGAGCCGAAGGTGACGTCCGCCGGCATCCCGATCTTCAGCCTACCCTGCGGATTGGGCACGCGGACCCGGACGGCGTAGACCAGATCGGCCCGCTCGTCCCGCGTCTGGATCGGCGTGGGCGTGAATTCCGCCGAGGGCGAGATCCAGGTGACCACGCCCCCTACTGGCATCAGCTCGCCACCTCCGGCGTCGACTCGCACGGTGGCGGGCTGCCCCACGCGTAGCTGCAGCAGCTGGTCGCCCGCCACGTAGGCACGCAGATCGAGGGTGTCGAGATCCGCGATCCGATAGAGCGGCTGGCCCGGCTGCACGACTTCGCCTTCCTCGACGTAGGTGGTGAGCACCGTCCCGCTGTGCGGATTGCGCACGACGCTGCGGGCGATCCGCTCCTCGATCTGGGCGACCCGGGCGGAAGCCGAGGCGGCCTCCAGAGCGACGCTCTCCTGCTGCGCGCGCAGCGCGTCGAACTCGGCCTGCAGCGTCCGCAGCTCTCTCTCTGCCTGGTCGAGCTGCACCGCGGTGGCGGCGGTCGCCGCGAACAGCCGCCGCGTACGCTCGTAGCTGCGACGCGCCACCTCCAGTTGCGCCTCGACGGCGCGCAGCCGCTGCGTGACCTCGACCTCGCGAAGGGTCGCGGCTTGGTGTTGGGCTTCGATCTGCCGCCGCTCGAGCGCGAGCTGGATCGTGTCGACCACCGCCGCGATGGATCCCGCGGCGATCCACATTCCTTCGTCCGGCACGAATCGCTCGAGCTGGCCCGCGCTCTCCGCCGAGACCACCACCTCGGTGGCTTCGAAGTTTCCGTACGCGTGGGGCTCCGGTGTCCGGCGGCACGCGCCGACGACGCAGAGGGCAAGCAGCAGCGATGGTGCGATTGGCCTGCCCGACAAGTGGACGATCATGGGATCGGTTGACCGATGATGGTGAGGAGCCGCGCGCGGGCGTGTGCCAGACCGATCGAATGGTTGACCCGGTCTAGCCGCGCGCGGAGAAGGTCGGCCTCGTCCTCCAGCAACTCCGCTGAGGTCACGACGGCTTCTTCGAAGCGGAGGCGGGTCTCCCGCAGGATCTGCTCGCTCAGCTCGACGATACGGTCGTCGCGGGTAAGGGCTGCCTCCAGCTGCTCGACCTCGGCGAGCTGCGCGATCACGGACTGCTCCAGCTCGCGCGTGAACGCCTCCGCCTCGGTTTTCAGGATCTCCTCCTGGAGCGCCAGCTCTCCGCGCTCGTTCCTGACCGTTCCGCGCTGCCACGGCGACCACTCCACCTCGATTCCCGCGAGCCAGTACTCCTCGGCGCGCGTGGAAAGAGGGTTGAGTCCCGGTCTGCCGTAGCCCGCGCGGCCGAAAGCCGACAGGCGGGGTCGGGCGCGCGCCGACAGAGCCTGTGCCCGTCGCTCCAGGACCTCCGCGGTCTGGCGGAAGCGCTCGTACTCAGGGCGCGTCTGCAGAGACTTCCATTCCTGCGGGGCGGCGTTCTCCAGCGCCGCAAGAGAGGGCGGCTCGAGCCGGGTCGCGCTATCGATGGGAACCCCGGTGAGCTGCTCCAGCTGGTCGCGCGCTGCCTCCGCCCTCGCACGCAGCTGATCCCGCGCCTGCTCACGGCGCAGGAGCTCCCTCTGGAGATCGGCCTCCTCGCTGGGAAGCGCCGCCCCCTCCCTTCGGCGCGCCTCGACCACCTGCAGGTGCGCCTGGATTGCCGCGATCGCCGCATCCACCTCATCGGCTTGGGCTCCCAGCAACAGAGCCGCGAAGAAGGCCTCGCTCACCCGATCACGGATCGAGTAGAGCGAGGCGTCGACGCTGGCGCGGGCCTCTTGGCCGCGCGCGGTCTCGACCCGGCGACGCGCTGAAACGGACGGGTCGTACAGGCTCTGCCGCAGGGTGACCGCGGCCTCGTAGGAGTCGCGAGGGGGCACCGGGGGAGAGAAACCTCCGGGTAGATCGAACGGAATCGAGGGGACGACGGACTGGTGCTGACCACGGGCATACAGTCCGATCGCCGGCAGCCGATCGGCGTCGATCGTGCGCAGACGCCTCTCCGTCTGCGCATCCACCAGCCCCGGCTGTGTGGAGCGCGGATCCTCCTGCAGGGCAGCCTCCAGGAGCTCCGCCAGCCGGACCGTGTCTGCAGGCGTGTTCGTCGCGCCGGTCGGTCCCGCCTGAGCGGCGCCACCTCCCGCCACAACAGCCGTCGCGAGCAAGCCAATGAAGGCTCCGCGAATCAGACGAGGGTAGCTCATGGCCGCAACGACCGGAGGATGAGGTCCGGAAGCTCCGCCCGCCTTTCATCCAGGATGCGGTCGAACGCATCGGGCTCGCCGGGCAGGACGAACGGGAGGATGGGCAGGACGAGGAAAGGAGCGGCCACGAGACCCATCACATTGAGGAGAAATTGCTCGGGCGCGATGGGACGCAAGCGACCCGCCGCCGCCTCTTCGTCCAGCTGTCGCCGCAGCAGCTCGAGCACCTCGTGCGGATCTCGACCGCGGCCACCGGCGGCATTGGCCACCAGCGCCTGAAAGCGCTCCGGATGATGGTGCAGCTCCGAGAGCACGTAGGCGGGCAGGTAGGGGGTCTTCCGCACCGTGTCGATGTAGATTTCCACCGCGCGCCGAACCTTCTGCTCCAGGGGCGCCGCGGACCCGAGGATCTCCGCCACGGCGGGCACCAGTCGCTTGGCCACCTCCAGAAAGACCGCCTCCGCCAGCCGCTCCTTCGAGCGGAAGTAGTAATGAAGTAGCGCTTGGTTCACGCCCGCTTCCTCGGCGATCTCCTGCATGCGGGCGCCCGCGGTTCCGCGCCGCATGAACACGCGTCGCGCCGCGTCGAGGATCCTCCGCTCCGTACCGCTGTCATCCGTCCGTCCCACTTCCGCCTTCGCCATTTGACGCCCTGCCGTCAATGACTGAAACCCGGATCAAGCACCTTGATCGTAGGCTTTAATCATATGGTTCAACTATTTGACCAAGTATAGGCATCGTAGTGCAAGAACGCAAGAGCGACCCTCACCGATCAGGGAAGGGCCGCTCCTTCACCGGGATGCCTGGGGCGGGATTCGAACCCGCACGGCTCTCGCCGGACCTTTTTAAGAGGTCTGTGTCTACCGCTTCCACCACCCAGGCGAGGTCCGGAAGATCTGATGTCTTGCTAACCGCTAGCCGGTGGCAATCGGTAACCGGTCACCGCCTGTTGCGTTCCACCGGCGACGCTGCCGCTCGCAGCCGGGCAATGTTGTGGCCGATATCGCCCCCGTCTCCGAAGATGGCCGAGCCGGCGACGGCCACCGTGGCGCCCGCCGCCACCACCTCCGCCACCGTCTCGCTCCGGATTCCTCCGTCCACCTCGAGCTCGACACCAGCCTGGCCACGTCGGCCCAACAGCTCCGCCATGCGCGCCACCTTCTCCCCGCTCCGCGGGATGAAATCCTGGCCCCCGAAGCCCGGGTCGACGGTCATCACCAGCACGAGATCGAGGTCCCCGGCAATCTCTGTCAAGGTCTCCACTGGAGTGGCAGGATTGAGGGCCACTCCTGCGCGCACGCCGAGTTGGTGAATACGATGCACCGTCCGGTGCAGGTGCGGAAGCGCCTCGACGTGTACGGTGAGCGAATCGGCGCCGGCGTCGACGAACGCCTGCAGGTGCTCGTCCGGATTTTCGACCATGAGGTGCACGTCGATCGGCAGCCGGGTCACGCTACGGATCGCGGCGGTCACCGCCGGCCCCACCGTCAGATTGGGGACGAAGTGGCCGTCCATGACGTCGACATGGATCCAGTCGGCCCCTGCCTGCTCGGCGGCACGGACCTGTTCCCCGAGGCGGGTGAAGTCCGCCGAGAGGATCGAGGGAGCGATCTTCAGGGGCATGTCAGACGGAGGCGCCAGCCCGGGAAAGGACGCGTATCTCGTCGTTGGAGGCGACCACCACGTGATCGGCCAGGCCCACGAAGAGCCCGTTCTCGACGATCCCCGGGCGATTGTTGAGCTCCCGCTCGAGCGCGGCCGCATCGTCGATGCCGTCGGGGAACCGGCAGTCCAGAATGTAGTTTCCCCCGTCACTCACAAAGGGCACGCCGTTCGCAGTCCGACGCAGCTCGGGAATGGCCCCGAGGGACCGTAGGAAATCCGGCTGGATCGCGGCTCCGAACGGGTCAACCTCCACGGGCAGCGGCATCCGCGTACCCAACTTCGCCACTTCCTTCGAGGCGTCGGCAATGATAACCCTCAGGCGGGACGCGGCCGCGACGATCTTCTCCCGCAGCAGCGCGCCGCCCCGCCCTTTGATGAGGTCGAGCCGCTGATCCACCTCGTCAGCACCGTCAATGGTGACGTCCAGGACTGGCTCCTCATCCAGAGAAACGAGGGGAATTCCGAGCTGACGCGCCACTTCCTCCGTCTGCCGCGACGTGGGGACGCAGCGAATGCCCAGCCAACGCCCTTCCCTACGGCCTTCGGCGATGACGTCGAGAAGGTGTCGCACCGTGGAGCCGGTACCGAGCCCGACCACCGCATCTTCTCCGATCCAGCGCGCCCCGTGAATCGCGGCCCTGCGCTTCTGCTGCTCCTCGTCCACCTAGGGTCTCCCGGCTCCGGTTCAATGTGAGCGGGAAAGATAGGAAGATCGACGCCCCGGCGCGAGGCAGACTGGGAGCCAGTGCCCGCCGGTCCGCCGCGGAAACCAGCACGAAAAAAAGGGGCGCCCCGAAGGGCGCCCCCGCCTGCATTCCTGCTTTCGCAGCTTCGATCAGCCGCGCGGCCGGAGCACAGCGCGCTGCTCGTACGGCTGGAATTCGCAGCCCGGACGGACCGGGACGTAGATCACGCGGTACGGCGCCTCGGCCGAGGCCTCACCGAAGACGGTGATGCCGTTGACCGTGCCCGCGGCCGTCAGCTGCGAGGGGCTGACCATGCGCGTCACGCCGTACTTCACGTACTGCTGATCGTTGTAGGTCACCGAGTCGCTCTGGATGAACCAGGATTCGTTCGCCGCATAGTTCGGAGCCGATGTCGGATACGCGGTCGCGAACGGCTGCCCGTTCACCGTGGTGTCACCCGTCGCCGGATTGAACGTCGCGGTCACCTCAGACAGCGCGCCATTCTGCACTACGCACACCGAGATCTGCCGGGTGGCAGGGGGCGGCGGAGGCGGCGGCGGCGGCGGAGGCGGCGGCGGAGGAGGAAGGACGATCTCCTCCGGAGCACCACCGAAAGCGAACTTCAGGCCCAGCGTACCCCGCGGGGTGAAGGTGAACTTGTCCTCGGCAGCGCCGCTGTCACCCACATGCGCGGGCGAGTCATACCCGTGAACGGCCACCTCCGAGAAGATCCCGATCGAGTTCGACAGGCTGACCCAGTCCCAACCGATACCGACGTTCCCCTGACCGACAGTCGAATAACCCGGATTGTGCGAAACGCAGGTATCCTCGTAGCCCTCGACGCAGGTGATCTGATCCTCGTCGCCACCCGCCACGTTCGCCCAGGCGGCACCACCGCCGAGGAACAGATACATCGAGGACAGCATCCGGCTGGTGCTGTTCAGGAACGGCCGGAAGGCCAGGTTCAGATCAGCCAGATAATTGTTTACCGGATAGTCGGACTCGCTCGCAGACTCGTCGTCGGCCTCGGGCAGCCCGGTCGGGAAATACCCACCGTGCAGCCGAACGCCGATCGCCGGAGTCGCCCAGAAAGTCGCCTGGGCGCCGAAGATCGGGCCGAAGCCGGTCTTGAACCCCTCATCTCGGATCTCGAACCAATCGCTCGTGTACTGAATACCTCCGTACAGTCCGAGATCAAACACGGACGGTGTCTGCGCACTTCCGTCACTACCCGTCCCCGCCACCAAAAACATCACAGTAGCGGCGGATGCCAGTAATCGTTTCATCGATTCCCCTCCGTACGAGGTGGTAGTTTACCGCCTCCCCCCAATGGAAGACGAACACCAACGCGGCCCGCCTTCAGTCAAGAAAAATGCCAGGCCGTCCCACGGGTCCTACTCACAAGGGATGCAACGGCTTATCACCTCCCTTCCACTCGCGGTGCACGACCCGGGACGGTTCCGCCAACCGCACCACCCCCGCGGGGATCATTCGGCGTGCGGTCTCGGACCCGCCTCCTACAAACCCCCGAGCCCTTGCGCAGGGGACCCAACCCCCGCGCCGGGGCGCACTTATCATACCAAATGACGAGAGCGCCGCGGCGCTCGCGCGCCGTTCGGCACTCCCCACTACATTACTCGAATTGAATTCGTTTGTGTACGCAATGTACGGTCCCGCCCAACCCCGGCCGAGCTCCGCAGGAGCCGACCCACCCCTGGCGATTCCATCGCCTTCCGCAACGGCGGCAGAGACAGGTAGCCAACCTGTCCGCTCGACGTTCGTCGGACCAGTCACCCGCACCGCCGTGGCCGCTTCCTCCTCACACCGCCCGACCAATGGCCACGTCCGCACGTCACCTACCCCGGCCCAGGTGCTTCCCCTCATCCTCCTCCTTAATCCAATCGGGCGATCCCCTGCGGGAGAACGCCCATGGACACGGTATGCTTACAAATCGCGCTGGTACACGCAGGAAAAATGCCGTATAGACTTCCTGCCAGCCGAACCTGCTCGCAACCGATGCCTTTTATCCTGAACCGCCATCATTGTTCCGGAAGCGGGGTAATCCGGAGCGTACTCACGTCGATCCGGGGAAGCTCCTCCTGCTCCTCGCCTCCGGGCAGCGGCGGCAGCACCTGCTCGGCAATGATGCTCAACGCCCGATTGTATATGACGTCCGCCACGCCTTCGGGAAGCATCATCGTCTCCAAATACAACTCGATCGACTCGGAGACGGAAAGCTCGCTGGACAGCGCGCGCGCGAATGTGAGACTGTTGTGTACGTGGGTCTGGAGGATCCCATCCTCCGTCCGGGCGGCCGCGAGATTGATCCGTTCTCGCAATTCGTCCTGTACACGTCCACGCACGCGCCGACGAAGCCGTGCGAGCAGCGCATCCGAACGCCCCGAGCGACCCTCGCCGCGATCTTCCTCTTCGGGCTCCCGCTCGGCGCTTACCGCCGAGTCGGCGAGCGTCGCCCCGCCGACACTCCCTCTCCGCCCCAACTCCGCCAGCGCCCGACTACCTACATTCCGAGCCTGTTCCGGAGTCAGCCGCAGGATGCGTACGTAGATATCGAGCGCATCATCGAACGGCATCCGATCGGCCACGAGATCGACCAGGGCGAGCACGTGTCGAACGTGCGTCGAGAGGAGGCGCTCCTGGCAGACAGCGGTCGTGAGATCGACCTGCCGCTGCAACGACCGCGACATACCTTTGATGAGGGCCACTGGCGCGTCCTTCCCGGCGATCCGGGGCGTGAAAGCGAGAGCATCTTACCGCATTAGCGGCCCTTGTCAATGTTTGGGGCCGACCTCGCGAGGCGCAAAATCCATTCCGATTGCCCCCTCAAAAAAAGGCGCCCCACAGAGTTGCAAGGCGCCTGCTCTGGCCGATCCTAACCGGAAGCGTCGCTTACTGCTCGCCCTCGAGGGCACCCGACCCACTCGGGGCGCCGCCGCCGCTCTCATCACTCGACGCCCCTTCGGAAGCGCCCGCCTCGCCCCCGGCCTCGCCAGAGGGCTGCAGCGGCGCGACCTCCGACGTCGTCGGAACGGTGGGCGATGAGGCCGGGGGCTGCAGCCCCTCCCGCAGGATCGAGCTCGAATGGGTGGACCCTCCCGACATCAGCGAGAGCACAAAGCAGAGGACCAGGAAGATCCCCCCTGTCCACCACGTAGCTTTCGTCAGCAGCGTGGTCGCCTGACGGCTGCCAAAAATGGAATCCGTCCCGGCTCCCGCCGCCCCCATTGCGGCCAGGCCTCCGCCCTTACCGGCCTGCAGGAGCACGACCGTGGCCAGCAGGAACGCGTCCAGGACCAGCAGCGTCAGCAGCAGATAGTACACAGAACCTCTTCGCCTCGAGTGATACCGACGGTAAGCTGTCTACTGTAATGGGGGCCGCCGGGACGGTCAAGCAGGAACCGCGCAGATGCGAGCAAATCCTTGCGGATCCAGGCTGGCACCCCCGACCAGGAGGCCGTCGACCCCGTCTTCGGCGAGCAACTCGGCCGCGTTCTCCGGCTTCACGCTTCCGCCATATAGAATCGGGATGCGGGCGGCCAGGTCCTGATCGTAGCGGCGGGCCAGGTAACCTCGCACCGCTGCGTGCATCTCTCGAGCGTCGGACGGCGCTGCGGTGCGTCCGGTTCCGATCGCCCAGACCGGCTCATAGGCGATGACGACGCGGGCCGCATCGCCAGCCTCCAGGTCTTCGTAGACGGCGCGGAGCTGCTCCTCCACAACCGCCACGGCCCGGCCGGCCTCGCGCTCCTCCAGCAGCTCCCCCACGCACAGTACCGGTGAGAGGCCCGCCTGCAAGGCGGCGCCTACCTTCCGGCGCGTATCCTCGTTGGTCTCGCCAAAGAGATGTCGTCGCTCACTGTGACCCACCAGGACCAGCCGAGCCCCGGCTTCCGCCGCCATCGGGGCGGACGTCTCGCCGGTGAAAGCTCCCTTTGCTTCCCAGTGGATGTTCTGCACCCCGAAGACGATCTCTCCGCGGCCGCTGGCCGCCGCGATCGCGGCGCCGAGGGAGATCGCCGGGGGAAAGAGCGCCACCGTGCGGTCCCTCGTGCCGGGATACGCCGCCAGGAAGGCGGAGATGAAGCTCTCCGCCTCCCGGGGCCCCATGTGCATCTTCCAGTTCCCCGCGATGATCGGCGTCCGTAGCATCAGCGGGGCCCCTCGTTGCGCGGGCTCAGCGCCGCCACACCCGGCAGGGTCTTCCCTTCCAGAAACTCGAGCGAGGCACCGCCACCGGTGGAGACGTGGGAGACCTGGTCCGCCAGGCCCAGCTCCGCGATGGCCGCGGCGGAGTCACCGCCCCCAACTACTGTGGTCGCGCCCGCCCGGGTCGCCTCCACCAGGGCATTGGCGACGCGCTCGGTGCCGCCGCGGAACTCCGCGATCTCTGCGACCCCCATCGGCCCGTTCCACAGCACCGTTCCACCGTCGCGAATGATTGCCGCAAAACGCTCCGCCGTCTCGGGCCCGATGTCGAGGGCCATCCAGCCCTCCTCCACGCCGTCGACCGGCACCACCCGGGTTTCGACGCCCGGCTCCATGGCGCGCGCCACAACCAGGTCGCTGGGAAGGACCAGCTTCTCTCCGGAGCGCGCCAGCAGGTCGTTCGCCATGGACAGGCGCTCCTCCTCAACCAGCGAAGAGCCGGTGCTCTTCCCCTGAGCGCGGAAGAAGGTGTTGGCCATCGCGCCGCCGATCAGCAGGCGATCCACCTTGGGAAGGAGCGCTTCGATCACGTCGATCTTTCCGGAGATTTTTGCCCCGCCCAGGATGGCCACGAAAGGCCGCCGCGCGTTCTCCAGCGCACCGCCGAGGTAGGCTAGCTCGCGCTCCATCAGCAGGCCTGCTGCGGCCCAGCCTCCCCGCTCACGGATTACCTCCGCGATGCCGGCGGTGGAGGAGTGCGCCCGGTGCGCCGCCCCGAAAGCGTCGTTGACGTATACGTCGCCGAGATCGGCGAACTGGCGCGACAACTCCGGGTCGTTCTTTTCCTCGCCCGCATGAAAGCGCGTATTCTCCAGCACGAGGATATCGCCGTCGCGGAGCTCACGGGTCGCCTGCACGGCCCCCTCGCCCACCGACTCACCAAGGAAGTCGACCTTCTGACTCACCAGCGAGGCCAGCCGCTGCGCCGCGGGCCGCAGCGACATTTCGGGCACGGGCCTCCCCTTCGGGCGGCCGAGGTGCGAGAGGAGCACCACTCGGGCGCCGCGCGAGGTCAGCCACTCGAGGGTCGGGAGCGTGGCCCGGATGCGGGTATCGTCCGTCACCTCCTGGCGGTCGTCCAGGGGAACGTTGTAGTCCACCCGGACGACCACCCGGCGACCCCGGACCGCGCTCTCATCCAGGTCCTTCAGGGTCAATCGGTCCATGCGCGTCTCCTCAGAGCCGCTCGGCCACGTAACGGGCGAGGTCGACGCACCGGTTGGAATAGCCCCACTCGTTGTCGTACCAGGCCATGACCTTCACCAGCCCCGCCACGACGTTCGTCGACGGACCGTCCACGATCGCCGAGTTGGCGTTGCCGATGAAGTCCACCGAGACAAGCTGCTCATCGGTGTAGTCGAGGATGCCCTTCAGGTGCCCCTGGGCAGCCGCCTTGAACGCCTGGTTCACATCGTCGATGGTGACGTCCTTCTCCAGCTCGCAGGCGAGGTCGACGATCGAGACGTCGGGCGTCGGGACGCGCATCGACACGCCGTCCAGCTTCCCCTTCACCTCGGGGATGACCAGCGAGGTGGCCTTCGCCGCACCGGTCGTGGTGGGGATGATCGACAGCCCCGCCGCGCGCGCACGACGGATGTCCTTGTGCGGTAGATCGAGGATCTGCTGGTCGTTCGTGTATGAATGAACCGTCGTCATGAAGCCGCGACGGAAGCCGAATTCGTCCAGCAGGACCTTGACGACGGGCGCCAGGCAGTTGGTGGTGCAGCTCGCGTTCGAGATGATGTGATGATTGGCCGGGTCGTACTTCTCCTCGTTGACCCCGAGCACGATCGTCACGTCCTCGTTCTTCGCGGGCGCCGAGATGATGACCTTGCGCGCGCCGCCCTCCAGGTGCTTGGCGGCGTCCTCCCGCTTGGTGAAGCGGCCGGTCGACTCGATCACGATATCTACGCCCAGGTCCTTCCAGGGAAGGCTGCCGGGATCCTTCTCCGCGAAGACCCGGATCTCGTCCCCATCGACGGTCAGCGAAGATTCACCCGCCTCGACCGTGCCCGGATAAGCGCCGTGCACGGAGTCGTAACGGAGAAGGTGCGCCAGCGTGCGGGGATCAGTCAGGTCGTTGACGGCAACGAAGTCCAGATCCGTCACCCCTGCCTTCTTAGCGGCCCGCAGGATGTTCCGGCCGATGCGGCCAAATCCGTTGATTGCAACACGTATCGCCATAGCGAGCTCCATGCTCTGAATTTGTAGAAAACCGCGGGAAGGCTCCCGCAGTCCCGATCACCGGCGCAGCTCTGGCAGCGCTCTCGCAAAGGTGAGCACGCTGACTGCGCGGGCTCCTGCCCCGAGTAGCGCATCCGCGCAGGCGAGAGTGGTTGCCCCTGTCGTCCACACGTCGTCCACCACGAGGAGGTGCCGCCCCCGGATCGCTCCGACGCTCTCCGCAGGGACCCGGAAAGCGCCCGCTACGTTAGCCCGGCGTTCTGCCGGATGCAAGGTCGTCTGGGACTCGGTGGACCGGCTTCGCACCAGCACATCCGGCCGGCACTGGAGGCCCCGGATTCGGCAGACTACCTCCGCCAGCAGCCCAGCCTGGTTGTACCCCCGCTGCCGCAGTCGTACGCCGCTCAGCGGCACCGGCACGAGCATCTCCACCTCCTCCTCCGTCTCACGTCCGAGCCACACCGCGGCCATGCGACCCCCCATGAGCGAGGCCAGGCAGTGCCACCCCCCGTATTTGAGCCCGTGAACGAGGCGGTGGGCCGGTCCTTCGAGGACGAACGCGGACCGCAACGACCGGACCGCGGGAGGAAGCAGATCGCAGGTCGAGCAACCCTCCCGCGCGAGGGCCACGGAGGCGGCAGGAGGTCGTGGCGAATCGCACCGGGGGCACCGCGGGCGAGGGATCTCCCGGAGTCGGGTACGGCAGGCGCCGCATAACCGCCGCTCGCTGGCGGACGTCGGGACGAGCGCCCCGCAGCCCAGGCAGACAGGCGCGAAGAGGAGATCGGCAAACCCCGCGAGCAGGGTGCGAGCCGCCGGGTGAAGGAAGGCGCGCATTCGCGGGGCTTGTGGCTACGCCAGGGTGCGTGCGGGTGCTTCAGAGAGCCCGCGTGGCCGCCTCGATCGCCGCACGCATCACCTCCAGGGGCGCGGGAATGCGCCACCAGCGCTCGAACGCGGCGGCGCCCTGCCAGAGGAGCATCTCGCGGCCGTCCGCGGCGGGAATCCCGGCCGCCTGCAGCCGCCGCACCCATTCCGTGCCCCCGTTGCGATACACCATGTCGAAGCCGGCGCGCAGACGGTCGATAAGCCTGTCGGAGAGCGGAAGAGAGTCCCGGGCGTGCAGTCCGAGCGGAGTGGTGTTGATGGCGAGATCGAAGCTTCCGTCCGGAAGCTCCTCCTCCCGCTCCGCGACCCTCGCCCGGAAGGGGGCATCGTGGAAGAGGGCCGCGAGCGCCTCGGCCCGGCCGCGCGTGCGGTTCAGGAGGACGACCTCGCCGGCGCCGCCGTCCGCAAGCGCGGCCAGGGCCGCCCGCGCCGCGCCGCCGCTCCCCACCAGGAGAACGCGGGCGCCCGCGGCCGAGCCCCCCAGCAGTGCCTCGATGGCGCGAGCCGAGCCCACCACGTCGGTGTTGTCGCCGCGGATGCGGTCGCCCTCGGACCAGAAGGTGTTGCAGGCGCCCGTCCGCCGCACCGCCTCGGTCGGCTCATCGACGGCCTGGGCAGCCACCTCCTTGTGCGGCACGGTGACGTTGCCCCCTCCCCCGGCCAGCGCGATCCCTCGCAGCAGCCCGGGAACGGCGGCCCCTTCGCAGCGCAGCGCCAGGTAGACGCCGTCGACGCCGGCGTGGCGGAAAGCGGCGTTCTGGAAGATGGGGGAGATCGAATGGGCGACGGGATTCCCGAGCAGGGCGATCAGGCGCGTCGCCGAAGTGGGGAGGTCCGTCACGGGTGGAGAATCGGCGCCAACCGGTCGAGTGAGCTGGAGACGAGCCGCTCGAGCTCGCGGATGGTCTCCTCGTAGACCTCCTCGGAGCCTCCGAACGGATCGAGGACCGGCGCACCCGCCCCCTCCTCGCCCGCGGCGAAGTCGCCGAGCAGGGCCACCTTCGACCCGCCGCCGAGCCGCTCCACCGCTTCGTAGTGCGAGAGGCTCATCACCAGGATCAGATCCGCCCATTCCACCAGCTTCTCATCGAGCTGAGTGGAGGCGTGCGGGGCAAGGTCGATCCCGCGACGCGCCGCCACCGACACCGCCGGCGCAGCGGCTGCTGCGCCCGGCTCCGCGCTCGTTCCCGCCGAGGCGACCTTCACGTGGGTCCAGCCGCGCCGCTCGAGCTCCGCCCGTGCCACCGCCTCCGCCATGGGCGAGCGGCAGGTGTTCCCCGTGCAGACGAACAGGATGTTGTACGATGTTCCTGGGGAGAACGTGCTCGATCGGGATTCCATATCTTTCGCCCTTCGTCTCCCTTCAGGGTCCGCGAGCGTCGTCGACATCGTGCGCACGCCTGGCGATCGCCTCGGCAATGGCGAGGTCTTCGGGCCGCGTGATCTTGAGGTTGTCGCGCTCACCGTCCACGACCACGACCGGCAGCCCACAACGTTCGAAGATCGCGGCGTCGTCGGTCTCGGTCCAGCCCTCCCGAGCCGCCCGCTCATACGCGCTGACCAACATCCGGCGGGGAAACCCCTGTGGCGTCTGCGCCTGCCAGATCTGCGCCCGTGGCAGCGTGGCCACCACCCTTCCGGATTCGTCCACCCGCTTGATCGTGTCCGTGGCGGGGAGGGCCGCCACCACACCGGTCGAGCTCGCCCGCTGCAGGACCCGGTCGATCAACACCCGGGTCGGAAAGGGCCGTGCACCGTCGTGCACCAGCACCACATCGACTTCCTCCGGCAGCCGCGCCAGCCCACTACGTACCGAGTCGCCGCGCTGGGGACCGCCGCGAGCGAACAGAACCGGCAGGCCCTGGAGCCAATCGGGTGGCGAGTCGACGTCCTCGGCGGGCAGCACCACCACTACGGGGCCGATCCCGGGATGCTCCACGAAGGGCCGCAGCGCCCGCAGCAGCACCGGTTCTCCGCACAGCTCGAGGTACTGCTTCCGCACCCCTCCCATGCGCCGGCCCGAGCCGCCTGCCACGATCACCGCCGCGGCAGTCGCCGGCTCAGGGGAAGAGGTGGTCGATGAGCTCCCGGACATCCGCCGTTTCCATGATACGCAACCCCTCCGGTGCTCCCCTCGGACGACCGCGCGCCGCCACATAGGCGCTGGTGAAGCCCATCCTCGCGGCCTCCGCGAGGCGACGCTCCACCTGTCCCACCGGGCGCAACTCGCCTCCCAGCCCCAGCTCCCCGATCACCACCGCTTCCGGCGGCACGGCCCGGTCGAGCACGCTCGAAGCCAGCGCCGCGGCAACCGCGGCGTCCCCCGCCGTCTCCACGATCCGCATCCCTCCCACCACGTTGAGAAATACGTCCAACTGACCGAAGCCGATCCCCGCTCGCTTCTCCAGCACCGCCAGCAGCAGGGCGAGCCGCTTGTGGTCGAAGCCGGTGCTCACCCGCTGCGGGGCACCGTAGGGGGCGCGGGTCGCCAGCGCCTGCACCTCCACCAGCAGGGGCCGCGAGCCCTCCATGGCGGCCACCACCGCCGACCCCGACCCGCCCCGCGCGCGATCGGAGAGGAACAGCTCCGAAGGGTTCGACACCGGAATCAACCCCTCGGGCGCCATGCGAAAAACGCCGATCTCGTCGACGCTCCCGAAACGGTTCTTGGTCGCGCGCAGGATGCGGTGATCCAGCGAGCCCGCTCCCTCGAAATACAGCACGGTGTCCGCGATGTGCTCGAGGGTGCGAGGCCCGGCGATTCCTCCGCCCTTGGTCACGTGGCCAACGAGGAAGACGGTTGTCCCCGTCTCTTTGGCAAAGCGCTGCAACCGGGCGGCACACTCACGTACCTGCCCCACGTTGCCGGGTGCCCCTTCGAGGTCGGGAGTATAGACCGTCTGGATGGAGTCCACCAGCAAACATCGGGGACTCAGCTCGGCCGCGCGAGCCAGAATGGCTTCGAGCTCGGTCTCGGCAAGGATGCGGACCTCCCCCGCCCCGTCCCCCAGCCGATTCGCTCGCAGCCGCACCTGGAGGGCGCTCTCTTCCCCCGACACGTACAGCGTCGGGAGCCCCGCGGCCTCCAGCCGCGCCGCCACCTGCAGCAGCAGGGTGGATTTCCCGATCCCCGGCTCGCCGCCGACGAGTACCACCGAGCCGGGCACGATCCCGCCGCCGAGCACGAAGTCGAACTCCGCCAGCCCGGAGCTCCAGCGCTGCTGGTCGATGCCTTCCACCTCCCGCAGGCGGACGGGTGCCGGCCGGGATCCTCCCCCGCGCCGGGCGCCGCGACCGCGCCCCCGCTCGGCGCGGGGGAGCGCCTCCTCCACCAGCGTGTTCCACTCCCCGCAGGCCGGACACTGTCCCTGCCACCGCAGGGTGTCGTTCCCGCATTCGGTGCAGAAGAAGCGGGTGCGCGTCTTCGCCATCAGGCTGCCCTCCGGGTGATCGCTGCGACTGGCTGCCGATACCCGAAGAGGTTCAGCCGGTGCCCGACCTCGCCCTTACAGTGACCAATGCATCTCCTCCCGGCGCCCTGAACACCGGCGACCTGTGCGCCGCCGTCTTGCCTGCGGGTCATCAGGGCTCGTCAGTCCGGTAGGAGAAGCTCTCGAAGCGCGTGTATTCCTTATGGAAGACGAGGGGAACCACACCTGTCGCCCCGTTCCGCTGCTTGCCGATGATCAGCTCCGCGCGACCCTCGAGGCTGTTCCCGTCCTTGTCCACGGGGCCGAAGTAGTACTCGGGGCGGAAGAGAAACATGATCAGGTCCGCGTCCTGCTCGATCGCTCCCGACTCGCGCAGGTCGGACATCATCGGGCGCTTGTCCGGGCGCGACTCGACGGCACGGCTGAGCTGCGACAGCGCCACCACCGGCACGTCCAGCTCCTTCGCCAGCGCCTTCAGCCCCCGTGAGATCTCGGACACCTCCTGCTGCCGGTTCTCCATGCGGGTCCCGGTGGTCATGAGCTGGAGGTAGTCGACGATGATCAGCGCCAGGTCCGGGCGATCGGCCTTCAGCCGCCGCGCCTTGGCGCGCATCTCCAGAATCGAGATGCCCGCGGTGTCGTCGATGTAGACGGGCGCCGTATTCAGCAAGCCGGCCGCCTGGGCCAGGCGGGGGTAGTCGTCGTCGCGCAGTCTTCCGGTGCGCACCCGGCTGGCGTCGACCCGCGCCTCGGAGGTGAGCATCCGCTGCACCAGCGCTTCCTTGCTCATCTCCAGCGAGAAAAAGGCGACCGCCTTCTGCGCTCCGATGGCGGCGTGCTGGGCGATGTTGAGGGTGAGGGCGGTCTTTCCCATCGACGGTCGCGCCGCAACGATGATCAGGTCGCCGCGCTGGAATCCCGCCGTCAGGTGGTCGAGATCGGGGAATCCGGTGGGAACGCCGGTGATCGCCGAGCCCGACTGCGACAGGATCTCGATCTGCTCCATTGCCGGCCAGAGCAGCTCCTTGATCCACACGAAACCGCGCCGCTCGTGGACCTGCGCGATCTCGAAGATGCGCTGCTCCGCCTCGTCCAGCAGCTTATCGACGTCTCCCTGGTTGGCGTAGGTGTCCTGGATGATCGACGTCGCGGTGTCGATGAGCCGCCGCAGTACCGCCTTTTCCCGGACGATCTTGGCGTGGTACTCCAGGTTCGCCGCGGTGGGGACGTAGTCCCAGAGCTGCGCCAGGTAGGCGGCACCCCCCACCATGTCGTAGTCCCCCGTTGCGCGGAGGTGCTCGGCCAGGCTTACCGGCTCTATCGCGCCACCGGTCTCCCAGAGGCGCACCATGGCCCGATACAGCCGGCGGTGCGCCTCCCGGTAGAACATCGTCTCGTCCAGGATCTCGATGGCGCGGACGATGGCGTTCGGGTCGATGAGCATCCCGCCCAACACCGACATCTCCGCCTCGATGGAGAAGGGTGGCCGCCGTTCGGGCGCGGGAGGGGCCGGTGCAATCGAAGAAATGGACTGCATGGGGTTTCTCAGGCTTGCCTTCCGGCGAGAAAAAGCAAAACGCGCTCAGGCGTGCGCCGCGTCGCCGTCGAGAACGGAACGGAGGCGCTGGAGGTCTTCCCACACCGGCCGGATCCAACCCGGGTTACGGAGGAGCGCGGCCGGATGGAAGGTGGGGATCAGCGGCCTCCCCCGGTACTGGTGCACACGCCCGCGCAGACGATTGATCGGTTCACGCGTGCCGAGCAGGGTCTGAGAGGGGAAGGTGCCCACGGTGAGGATGACACGCGGGGCGATCAGCTCGACCTGGCGGTGGAGAAACGCACTGCATGCTTCGATCTCGTCCGGCTGAGGATCGCGGTTCCCCGGCGGCCGGCACTTGAGAACGTTGCAGATATAGACGGACTCCCGCGGAAAACCGACGGACGCCAGCAGCAGGTCGAGCAGCTGACCGGCCCTACCCACGAAGGGTCGACCAGTCCGGTCCTCCTCCGCCCCCGGGGCCTCGCCCACCACCATCACCTCGGCCGTCTCGCTCCCCTCACCGAAGACGACCCGTTTGCGCGTCTGTGCCAGCCGGCAGGCCATGCAACCCATCGCCGTCTGCCGCACCGAGTCCAGCTCTCCCAGACGGATGATGTGCTCGGCTCGGTGACCGGGAGCCTCCACGTCTGTCGCGTTGGTCAATCGATCGGCATCCGCCACCGCGGCCTTCGCTGGTACACCGGCGGTCTCCGCTCCGCGGCGGCTTCGGTTGGGCACGCTGACGGAAGCGCGCTCCTCCTGCCGCCCTGACTGCCGCGCAGAGCTTAGCCTCTCGACCAGTTCAAGCAGCTCGACGGCGGTGAGCCGGTCGAGCACCCATTCGCTCTGCCCCAGCTCGCGCGACTGGCGCAGGTGCCGCCGCAGCAGGTCCGTCGGAGAGGTCACGGGGTCGCCCTCTCCAGATACGCCGCCACCCGGTCGAGGATCTCGTCCGCGACCTCGTCCTTGCTCAGGAGCGGAAGATCCGCCTCATTCCCGTCCCGGTCCAGAATAACCACCCGGTTGGTGTCCACCTCGAATCCTGCGCCCGGCTCGGTGGCGTCGTTCACGACCAGCAGGTCGAGCCCTTTCTTCTGCAGCTTCTCCCGGCCGTTCTCGACAGCCGATTCGGTCTCCAGGGCGAAGCCCACCACGACGCTCCCCAGCCGCCGCCTGTTGCGGGTGACGAGCAGGATGTCGTCGTTCGCCTCCAGCGGGATCTCCGGAGGGGCCTCCCCTTTCTTGATCTTCTGCGGCACCGCGCGGGCGGGCCGAAAATCGGCCACCGCCGCCGCCATGATCAGTGCGTCGGCGGAGGGGAGCTCTTCGGCCACCGCGTCGCGCATCTCCGTTGCCGATTCCACGCGAACCAGGCGCACGCCGGTCGGAGGTTCCAGCGCGGTGGGTCCGGAGATCAGGGTGACCTCCGCCCCACGTCGCCACGCCGCCCGCGCCAGCGCATACCCCATCCGACCGGACGAGCGATTCCCGAGAAAGCGCACCGGATCGAGCGGCTCGCGCGTGGGTCCGGCGGTGACCAGCACGCGCCGCCCGCTCAGCGGATTGGGCGGCTCGAGGGCGCGTGCGCAGTGCTCGAAGATCTCTTCCGGCTCGGGCATGCGACCGCGACCCTCCCCTTCTCCCCAGGCGAGCGGCCCCAGAGCGGGCTCGATCAGCGTGTAACCGAGCTCCCCCAGGCGCTGCAGGTTTCGCTGCATCTGCGCATGCGCGTACATCCGGTCGTTCATGGCCGGAACGAGCAGCACGGGGGCTTCGGTGGCAAGCAGGATGGAGGTGAGCAGGTCGTCGGCCATGCCGGCCGCGGCGCGCGCGAGGAAGTTGGCGGTGGCAGGCGCCACCACCACCAGGGAGGCCTCACGTGCGAGCCGGATGTGGGTAACCGCCTCGCCGGGCGCGTGGGAAAGGGTACGCACCGGCCTCCCGGTCAGCGCCTCGAAGGGGAGCGGCTGTACGAACTCCAGCCCACCCCGGGTGATCACCACGTCCACCTCCGCGCCGGCAATCGTGAGATCGCGCGCGAGCTGGATCGACTTGTACGCGGCGATCCCCCCGGTGACACCAAGCACGACGCGGCGCCCCACGAACGGGCGCCGCGCGGCACGTGGGCGGGCCGGCATCGCGGTCAGCTCTCGTCCCGGCGGCGCTCCACCAGCTGAAAATCGACCGAGCCCTGAGCCACCTCCCGCAGGGCGATGGTGGTCAGCTTCTCCGGTGGCTCCTGCCCGGGGACGGGCTCCTCGTAGACTTGCCCGCGACGAAACTCGTTCATCGCGCGGGCGTACTTCGCGGCCACCAGCACGCCGAGGTACTTGCTCCCGGTGTGTCGGGCGATCTGCCCGGGGGTGATGACCCTCATTGCTCCTCCACTGCTCTCGGGAAAGCGCGCGCGG
Organism: Longimicrobiaceae bacterium; assembly: GCA_036375715.1. NCBI lineage: Bacteria > Pseudomonadati > Gemmatimonadota > Longimicrobiia > Longimicrobiales > Longimicrobiaceae > Longimicrobiaceae bacterium. Next base: position 99,578 of record DASVBS010000076.1, read on the forward strand.
CCAGAGGCCGTCACTCGCGCGCAAGAAATTCATCCACGTCCGAAGCGAGCCACTCCACGAAATCGGCCAGACCGTCGAGCCGGCCGACGCGACGCCGTTCCGCGGCCAGAATCTCGAGCACTGACTCGACCGCGGCGTCCAGATCGTCGTTGACGATCACGTAATCGAACTCGCTCGCCGCGGCGAGCTCGTTGCGGGCGGCCTGCAGGCGACGCCGCTGCACCTCACGGCTCTCACTGTCGCGGCCGATCAGCCGCCGCGCCAGCTCCCGCCCCGAAGGGGGCAGAACAAATATGGCGACGGCCTCTGGCACCTGGCGGCGGACCAGCCGGGAGCCCTGCACATCGATGTCGAGCAGGAGATGACGTCCGTGCTCGGCCGCGCGCTCGAGGTTCCGCCGGGGAGTTCCGTACAGGTGGTCGTGCACGACCGCCCACTCCAGAAGCTCCCCTCGATCGATCATGGCGCGGAACTCTTCTTCAGAGTGGAAGAAATAATCCACTCCGTTACGCTCCCCCGGCCGCGGGGCCCGGGTGGTGGCGGAAATGGAGAACTCTACATCGGGGCGCCGATCTCGCAGAGCGCGCGCGATGCTCGTCTTCCCCGCCCCGGACGGAGCCGCGAAGATCACGGGAAAGACCCCGCCGACCAGCGACTCCTCCCTGCTCGTCACTCGATGTTCTCCACCTGCTCTCGAAGCCGCTCCACTTCTTCCTTGATGGCCACTACGCGATGCGCAATTCCCGCGTGGTTGGCCTTGGAACCGATCGTGTTCGCTTCGCGGTGCATTTCCTGGACGAGGAAGCCGAGGCGCTTGCCCACCCCTTCCGACCCGTCGCCAGCGAGCAGGTCACGAGCCAGAGCGAGGTGTGAGCGGAAGCGTACCAGCTCCTCGTTGATGTCCCAGCGCTCCGCCAGGATCGCGATCTCCTGCGCGAGCCGGGCCGGGTCGACCGCGACCCCTTCCGCCAGCTCCTGGATCGCGTTGCGAAGCCGGTCGCGTTCCGCCTCCAGCCGCGCCGGCGCCAGCTCTGCGATCTCGTCCAGCGCCGTCCCGATCGCCTCGAAGCGCTCCTCGAGGTCGACCTGCAGCCGGCGCCCCTCCTCGGCGCGCATCGCCGACACCGCTGTAGCCGCGGCCTCCACCGCTCGCCGCAGGTCCTCGCCGGAGACGTCCACCGCCTCCGACTCCGGCTCCTCCCGGATGAAAATATCGGAGAACCGGGACAGGACCGCGAGATCTGCCTCGCCGCCGAGGGCGAACCGATCCTGCAACTCCTTGAGCAGCTCGACGTAGGCGGTTGCCCGATCGAGGTCGAGACGCAGACCCGCCGCCCCCGAACCCGGCTCACGCTCCAGCCGCACCGTGCAGTTCACATGACCGCGAACGAAGTGGCCGCGCAGCCACTCGCGGATCTCCGGCTCCCAGCGCGCGAGCGCGGTGGGTAGCCGTGCATTCACGTTCAGGTAGCGGTGGTTGACGGTCCGCAGTTCGACCCTCAGCCGTCCCGCCGGCACCGCGATCTCGGACTCGCCGAAGCCCGTCATGCTGCGGATCATCGCCCCCTCCGGAGTTGCCAGAAACTACCGGCGCCCGGGGCCCTCGTCAACGGAAGCCCCTCCCTCGCACTCAATTCCGGAAGGTCCATCGCAACCCGTAGTAGAACCGTCCTGCCGGCAGGGGGCGGCCAGCGAAATCCATCGCCGTCTGCACGTTCGTCACGTTGTCCCACACGAAGAAGGCGCGCACGTCCAGGATGCGGATTTCCAGTCGAAAATCGAGCATGGAGTACGCGGGCGCCACCGAGCTGGCATCCTCGCCGAGAAGCTGTGTGGGGCCCCGCTGCACCGCTTCCACCCGCACAGAGGGCTCGAGGTCCCCGCCGTAGAAGATGCCGTGGCCGGTCAGCGCGACTCTACCTTCGTACTCCGGCACATAGGGACGCCCCCCGAGCTCCGACCACCAGGTGAACCAGCCGTCGAGGCGCACATACTCGCGCGTCCCCGGCACGGGGAGGGACCCGTAACCCTCCAAGCCGCGCGCCTCGCCGACCTCGACCGCCTCGCTCCCCCAGTCGAGTGCGCCGCGAAGGCCGAACGGTGCGGAGACCCCGTCCGGCAGCAGCACGGCCGCCCCACCGAGGTTGCCGTTGACCAGCTGCCAGTCCACCCCTACCCGCAGCCCCGCCGCGCTGGCGGAGACGGCTGAAAAGCGCGGCTCGATGCGGTTCTCGCTGCGTCCCTCTCCCGGATCACCCACGGGCACCGAAACCGTGGTGTCGCGCCCGAGCACGAGCGGCTGCTCGCCGAAGCCTAGTGTGGCGAAACCCGTCATCCCCGCCAGCGGCCCCAGCCGCCCGGTAACGCTGCCGCGCGTGCCACCCACCCCCACCACGCTCCCCGTCCGCACCTCGGCCTCACCGGACAGCCAGGGGAGGAGCAGGACGCCAGCACGGCCCTCCAGCTCGGTTCCAGCCAGGCCGAGCGCATCGGCATTGGAGTGGAAGCGCGCCTCGCCCTCTAGCCAGAGACGGCCCGGATCGAACGCCGCCCGCACCGCCCCCTGAGTGGAAGATAGATCCACGTCGAGCGAATCGCGGTCAGCGGGCCGCCGGCGGCTGCTGCCGATCATCGCGTCGAGGGTGAGGTACGGGAGGATCCGCGACCTGGCTCGCAGCAGCGTGGTCCGGCGGTTGGCGTCGACGGGAACCGCCTGGGCGCCCGATTCGGCGTTCTCCGAGCGGATCTCGGCCTGAAGCCCGCTGTTCTCGCCCAGGGCGTAGGCGACGGAAGCGCGGGCGGAATTGAAGCTGAACGACTCGTCGAACCCGACGCCGCTGGAGCTGGCCTGGTCGAAAGCCGCCATGATGGTCGCCTTCCCACCCACGCCGCGCATCAGCATGCCACGCAGCAACTTGGTGTCGTACACTCCGGTCGCGGCTTCGACCGAAGAGAGCGGTCGCGGGTCGGGAAGCCGCATCGGCACCAGGTCCACCCGCAGGCCATCCATCCGGCGCTGCACCCGTACGCTCTCGAGGTCACCGAGAGGGATCTGCTGCAGGTCATGCGCGGTCGCGCCGAGCGGAACGATCTCGAATCCGTCCAGGTAGACGCGGACGCGACCGCCGGCACCCCCCAGCGTGGAGATACCCACCGGTTGACCGAAATCGCCCAACCTCAGGGCATGGAACCCGGGCACCTGCCGTAGCAGGTCCAGCAGGGAGAGGGAGTGATAGCGAAGCAACTCCTCGCGGTTCCACTCTCGCCTGCCGGTGCTCCAGCCGGAGAGTCCGGTGCGTCGGTAGCGGGGGAACTGCGGAACCGCCACGAGCGAGTCCTGGGCGAGGGAATCGTCGGGAACGGTGTCCCGCGCCATCGCCTCCGGCGGGATCTGCACCTGCACCGTATCGACCCCGGCCGTGTCCGGCGCGGCGATCGGTGGCTGCGCCTGCTCCGGCTGGGGGATGCCCTGGACGGGCACGGTGTCCGCGGGCGCGGTATCCGGGGGGACGGTGTCGGGCACCTGGGCCTCCAGTCCCCTCGGCGCGGCGACGAGGAACAAAACGACGAGCCAGCTCCAGAAATAGGGGCCGGCTCGCCGGGCGAAGCGGACGACGGTCATCTCACGGCGTACGCGCGCGAACCCATTCGACGAACAGCCGGGTGGGCGCGCCGGTGGCGCCCTTCACCTGGTAGGAGAGCTTGCCGTCGCCGTAGGCGGTGCCCGCGATATCCAGGTGAACCCAGGGGAAATCGCCGACGAACTCGCGCAGGAACCAGGCGGCCGTGATGGTACCCGCCGGACGCCCCCCCGAGTTCTTCAAATCGGCGTAGTCGGACTTGATCTGCTCGCGATACTCCTCGAACATCGGCAGGCGCCACACTCGCTGGCCGACTCGCTCTCCCGCCGCCTCGACCTCCTTCAGGAGCTCCTCATCGTTGCCCATGGCCCCGCTGGCGTGGTGTCCCAGCGCGATCACGCAGGCACCGGTAAGGGTGGCCGCGTCCACCACCGCAGCGGGCTCGAAGCGACGCAGGTAGGAGAGCGCGTCGGCGAGGATGAGGCGCCCTTCGGCGTCGGTGTTGACCACCTCGATGGTCTTGCCCAGGTGGCTCCGGAGGATGTCTCCCGGCTTCATCGAGGAGCCGGAAAGGAGGTTCTCGCTCGACGGGACCACGCCGACCACGTTGGCGGGCAGATCGAGCTCGCCGATCGCCTGCATTGCCCCGAGCACGGCCGCTCCCCCGCACATGTCAAACTTCATCTCCTCCATCCCCGCAGCCGGCTTGATGGAGATGCCCCCCGCGTCGAAGGTCAGTCCCTTCCCCAGCAGCACCAGCGGCTTCCCGTCGGGCGGACCCTTACGGTGCTCCAGCACGATCAGCCGCGGCTCCGCATCCGATCCGCGCGACACGGCGAGGAGTGCGTGCATCCCTTCCTTCTCCAGCTCGGCCGGCCCGAGAATGGTGACCTTCATCCCGTAATCGCCGGCGATGCGCTCCGCCTCGCGAGCGAGGTATTCGGGAGTCACCACATTTCCCGGCAGGTTGCCGAGCGTGCGGGCGAGGTTCTCCCCGCGGGCGAGGGTCGCGCCCACGCGAGCGCCCTCCTCGATCGCCGGGATCTTGTCGGCGCTTTCCTCCAGCACGGTGAAGGCCTGCACGTGAACGGGGGCTTCGCCGTTGTCCTCCTCCTTCTTCGACTTCAGCTCGTCGAAGACGTAGGCGCCAAGGACCGCGCCCTCCGCCACCGCGCGGCCGGCCTCGGCGGCCGCGATCGGCGAAGTGGCGAGCTCCGCGTGGTGCAGCGTGGAGGCGAGGTTGGCGAGCCGCAGCCTGGCCGCCTGCTTTACGGCCGTGGCCGCGGCGCGGCGCAGTCGCTCGGTGTCCAGCTCCGCCGCCTTACCCGCGCCGACGAGCAGCACCCGCTCAGCGCCGATAGCTCCCGCCGGAGGATAGACCATCGCCGTCTCGCACAGCTTGCCGCGAAAGTCTCCCCGCTGGATCAGGCGCGACATCTGGCCGCCCAACCGCTCGTCCAGCCGCGCAGCCGGGCCGACCAGGTCGTTGGCACCTTCCAACACCATGACGGCGAGGAGCGGCGTCTCGAACGCGGTGACGTCAGTACGGGCGACGGAGATCTTCATTGAATGCCTGCGGTATCCCGCGGTGCCGGGGTGAGGGCAGAGCGTGGTGCCTCCGGAGAATGCGCGCGGGGCGTGACGACGTGCCACGCCCCGGCAAAAGGCTTCCTGCGGATCAGCGCTGGTCGATGGGCTGAACCCGCAGGCCGCGCGGCCCCGTGTACTGCGCTTTGGGGCGGATCAACCGGTTGTTCGCGTACTGCTCGAAGAGGTGCGCGGTCCACCCGGTAACCCGCGACATCGCGAAGATGGGGGTGAACAGGTCCTTGTCGATTCCGAGGGTGGTGTAGACCGAGGCGGAGAAGAAGTCGACGTTCGGATAGATCTTCTTGCCGCGTGCCTCCATCTCCCTGGCCATCGCCGCGCGCACGCGGTCTGACAGATCGAGCCAGCGCGTTTCCCCCGCCCCCTGCATGATCGTGTCGGCGAGCTCACGCAACACGATGGCGCGCGGGTCCACCGCCTTGTAGACGCGGTGACCGAAGCCCATCACCCGCTCCTTGCGCTCCAGCGCCTCGTGCACCCACTGCTCCGGATCCTGACCGCTGGCGTCGATCGCCTCCAGCGTCTCCATCACACGCGTGTTGGCGCCACCGTGAAGCGGCCCCTTGAGCGTGCCGATCGCGGAGGTGATGGCGGAGTAGATGTCGGACAGGGTGGCGGCGGTGACGCGGGCGGAGAAGGTGGAGGCATTCATGCCGTGCTCGGCGTGGAGCGTGAGCGCCGCGTCGAAGGTACGCACGCGGAGCTCGTCGGCCTCCTCCCCGGTGAGCATGTACAGGAAGTTTGCGGCGGTATTGAGATCCGCTCGGGGAGCGACCACCGGCTTCTGCTTCCGCGCGCGATCGAAGGTCGCGACGATGGTGGGCATCTTCGCCGTGAGCTTGATTGCCTTCCGGCGATTCGCCTCGTCCGAGTTGTCGTTGGCCTCGGGGTCGTACAGGGCGAGGGCGGACACCGCGGTGCGCAGCGCCGCCATGGCGTCGCTGTCGGCGGGGAACCCCTGGATCAGCTGGAGGATCGGCGCCGGAAGCTCACGCTCGGCAACCAGCTGCTGGTTGAGCCTGTTCAGCTCGTCGCGGTTAGGAAGCTTCCCGTTCCACAGGAGGTAGGTGACTTCTTCGAAGGTCGCATTACGGGCAAGGTCGGCGATGTCGTAGCCGGCGTAGATCAGCTCGCCCTTTTCGCCATCGATCGCACTCAAACCGGTCTCAGCGACAACGACACCTTCGAGCCCGCTGTTCAGCATGTCTTCTTCCTTTAGCCCGAGTCATGTTTTCCTCCGGCGGACGGGGCCTGTTGTCGTGCCACCGGGGTCCCTCCGCGGGTGCGTGAGTATAAGCCACCCCCCATTGGCAGGCAAGGGAAAATCCGGGCTTTCGGAAGCGTGATCAGCTCTCCAGGGTGCGCTGGCAGTCGGCGCAGAGGGTCGTCTCCGGAAGGACGCGGAGGCGCTCGTAGCCGATGTCGCCGCCGCACCGCTCGCAGCGGCCAAACGCTTCGGGATCCGAGTAGAGCCGTCGGAGCGCCTCATCGATCTGGTAGAGGCGCTCCCCTTCCTTGCTCGCCAGTAAGAATTGCTGCTCTCGCTCCATCGCCTCGGAGCCGATATCCGCCATGTGAAAGCGATAGATGCTCAGCTCTCCGGAGTCGTCGCGGAGGTTGTCCGCGTTGGCCTTCTGGAAATCGCCGATCGCCTCGAGCGCGCGCTCCCGCTCTCGTAGCAGCAACTGCTCGATCGTCTGTCGTTCCTCTGGGGTCAACATGCTGGGGTCAACATCGCTCCCTGGTCACTCGACTCCGTGGATCCCCTGCGGGGCACTGTCAGAATGCTTCAAGGAGCATGCCCCGTGAGGACCGATCGGCCCAAGCGCGAGAGCCCCGACGACGCGCAGTCGTCGGGGCTCTCGTTCATGCCGGGAGGGGGACTCGAACCCCCATGCCTTGCGGCGCTCGATTTTGAGTCGAGTGCGTCTACCGGTTCCGCCATCCCGGCCCGCCTTACTTGTTCGGCGGTAAGCTGAAAAAGATAACCGGGTGAACGGCCCAGTTCAAGCAATCAGCAGGAGTATTCGCCGCAGGGAGCGCGCGCTTCGGCGGGGATCGCGGGCTCGGGCATTCCCTGGCCGTCGGCGAGCTGCAGCGCATACACGGCCGCCTGCACCGCCCGCAGCGGCGTCCCGTGCATCAGCTCCTCGCGGGCACTGCGCACCAGATGCTCGATCCGCTCGGCGTGCGGCCCGTCCTTTCCTCGCTCCCCGAGTGATGCGACCGCCCGATCGAGCACCCGCAGCGCCACCCCCTGGGGTGACCATTCGCGCACCCGGTCCGCGGCCCGCGTCAGCAGCAGCGCCGCCGTGCGGGCATCTCCCCGCAGGTACGCGTCGCGGGCGCTCTCGCGCTCACGCGCGACGAGCTCTACGGCGAAGGCAAGCTCGGGGGCCCGCTGCAGGTCGACCTCGGACCGAACCGTACGGTCCCACTCCTCGAGAGCGGCCACCGCCGACAGGAAGGGGCGGGGTCCGGGATCGCTGGTCATGGAGCGCACCGCGCGCGCCGCGGCCTCCGCGAGCAGCTCCTGCGCCCGCTGCGAGTCCCCCTCGATCCGGGCGCGGGCCGCCTCACTCTCCAGCGCCGCGACCTCCGGAGCCGCCGTCGGATCCTTCCCGTACGCCAGCCAGCTAGCCGCGGTGGGGAGATCGCTCGGCGCCACCACCGCCGTCCACAGCTGACCATCCGCTTCGAGTTGGAACGAGTCAGTGCCGGTGGGAAGATCCTTGCAACCAGCCGTCACGCTCACAGCGAGACAGATCGAAACGGCGCATGCCGACCGGTGGGAGAAAAGCGGGATCATGCGTGCCGGGATGTGAACACGACAACGAAGGGGGATGGTGAAAGAATATCGGCTCGTCCTGCCGTGCGTCAAGCTACTCTTCCGCGACTTGACAGCGATTCCGCTCGATCCCTACCTTGAACCTTCAAGCCCGACCGCCTCTTAGCATCCGATTACAGCCCGTTCAGGCGGGACCAACACACCCGGATAGCTACGCATCACAGCGGTACCTTTTCCGCTGGCGCTGGAGGCGCCGCGTTTTTTTTCGCCCGGAACGGCCCCCGATTATGTCCCAAGGCCGCACCGCCTACGACGCGAAGCTGGAGAGCATTCTTCGGGCCGCAGCCGTCGTCTTCGCTGAGAAAGGCTACCACCAGGCGAGCATTCGTGACATCGCCCGGGCCACCGGTGTCAGCCTCGCCGGGCTCTACTACTACTTTCAGAGCAAGGAAGAGCTGCTCTTCCTGATCCAGCACCACGCCATGAGTCGGCTCATCGCGGGCCTGGAGCCCCGACTCCGTTACGCCCGTGACCCGCGCGAGAAGCTCCGCATCCTTATAGATAACCATCTCCGCTTCTTCGTTGACAACATGGCGGAGATGAAGGTGCTCTCGCACGAGGCCAAGTCGCTCACCGGCGAGTTCCGGTCCCACGTCGAGTCGCAGAAGCGGCAACTGACCAACATCGCCCGCCAGATCCTTCGCGAGGTGGAGCCGAACAGCACCCTCGATGAGAGAGTCTCGGCGTTCGCCCTGTTCGGGATGATGAACTGGCTGTACGTCTGGTACCGCCCCGGCCGTGACGCCGACGTGAACCGGCTGGTGCACGACATGACCGAGATCTTCATGGGCGGCTTCGTGCGCAGCCGGGGGCGAAACCCCGAGCTACAGCTGGCCGTCGGCACGGGCTGATCGCATGGGACGTGACGAGGCGGGAGCGGTGGTGCTCCGCGGCGTCCTGCTGGTGTTGGCGGTCTGCGTGGCCGCGCTGGGCCTCGGCTTCGTGGTGGGTTTCTGGTTGGGAAGCTAGCAGATTGTTGGGAAGCTAGAAGATTTGAGAGCGAGCAACGACAGGGGCCCCGGCAGCCATTCTGCCGGGGCCCCTGTGGATTCTCGCTCGGACAGCTCAGGCCGGAATGACCGCCACCTGCTTGCGCTTGCGGTCCTTACGCTGAAACTGGAC